>JBCDCF010000063.1:0-11042 GCA_039182345.1 Pseudomonadota bacterium | reverse complement strand
GCAAGCCAAGCGTCTTGCGCCTCCGCCGTCGACAGGTCCTTGCGGAAATAGACCGACAGCGTCGCGTTGTTGCCGATGAACAGGTAGACCAGCGCAATCACCGTGATGTGGATGTTGACCGCGTTGAGGTCGGGCTTGAAGACGCCCCGCTCGGCCCCTTCATCAAGGACGGTTTCCAACGTCTTCACGAACGGGCGCTGCAGCCGCTCCACCTCGGCGGATTGTTTGAGGTGGCGGGCGGCGTGAAGGTTCTCGCTGTTCAGGATCGCGATGGTTTCGGGGTGGGCGCGATAATAGTCCCACATATAGTCGATATAGCGGTTGAGGGCGGTCTCGGGCGGCGCATCGATGACGAGCGCATCGCTGGCAGCGGACAACTCGCCATAAATCATCTCAAGCGTTGCGACGAAGAGACCGTCTTTGTCGGTGAAGTAGTAGTAGATCATCCGCTTGTTGACGCCGGCCGCTTCGGCAATGGCGTCCACCCGCGCACCATCAAGGCCATGGGCGGCAAAATGCTCGCGCGCGGCTTGGAGGATCAGCCCGCGCGTGCGTTCAGGGTCGCGGGTCTGGCGTCTTCGGTCGGGATCGACCGGTGTGGCCTTATCCACCATGATCTTATTGGGGCACGCGGCTGTCGCGAGGCACGGTCAAATACTCCAACAGTTGGACGATGCCATAAAGCACCACACCGATCAGCGTGATCAAGAGCACAGCCATGAACATGGCCGCTGTATCCAAAGTCACCTGCACCTGGAGCATCAGATAACCGAGTCCGGCTTCCGATGCGATGAATTCGCCCACCACCGCACCGGCGACGGCAAGGACGGTGGCCACCTTCATACCCGAAAACACGTAGGGCAAGGCGCTCGGCAACTGGATCTTGGTGAAGATCTGCCAGCGCGACCCTTTCAAAGACTTCACAAGGTCAAGGAGTTCCGGCTCCACCTCCTTCAGCCCTCGCGCCGTGGTCAGGAGGATGGGCAGGACGCAAATGGCGAACACAATCATCACGTTGGTGGAAAAGCCGTAGGAGAACCACACGATGAAGAGCGGCCCCAGCGCCACCTTGGGGATCATGTTGAGGCTGATCATCAACGGCATCACCGCCTGGTCCACAAGGCGCGACCAGGACGATAAGAGCGCAACGCCGACGCCAAACACCACCGCGATGGCATAGCCTGCGCCAATCTCCCCGGCGGTGATGGCGGTGTTATAGACCCAGTCATAGCTTTTGGAGAGGGCGGCGAGGGTTTCCACAACGCTCGGCATCACAAAGCTTGGCACGTCCGCCAGGGTGACCCAAAGCTGCCAGGCGGCCACCACGGCAAGGTGGGCGCCAATGGCAATGGCATTGCGTTTGAAGAACCGCCCCACCTTGCCGAGCGGGCCGACGGGGCCGTGCGCGGGGTCCCTGCGTGCCTCGGCGGGCGGGTTGATTTCACCGCTGTGTTGCGACATCGACATCTCGGCTCTAATTTTAACCAAATGGATAATCTGACGCGTGGGGAACGCGGTCAAGCCGACCCCCCGCCGCCTGAGGAGACACACTATGACAGGGCCGCGCATTCAGACCACCGTGGTCGGCTCTTATCCGATCCCAGACTGGCTGGCCGCCTTGCCGAGCGAGCAGGCGCTTGTGGATGCCACCCGCGTCGTCCTGGCCACCCAGGAGGAGGCCGGCATCGACCTTGTGTGCGATGGCGAGCTCTACCGCTTCGACGTGAACCATCCTGAGACCAACGGGATGATCGAGTACTTCATCGCGCCGATGGCGGGGGTGCGCACCGCGCTCACCTTCAAGGAGATCCAGTCCTTCAGGGATCAGGCAGGCATGGGGTTTCGCGTCAAGCCGGCGGGCATCGTCGAGGGGCCTTTGTCGGGCGGGACGCTGGATCTTCCGGCCGCCTGCAGCCGGGCCAAGGGGCTTGCAACGCGCCCGTTGAAGTTCACGCTCACAGGCCCGCACATGTTGGCAAAGACGCTGTCTGACCGACACTACGGTTCCACGCCGAAGCTGGCGATGGCCATTGCCGAGGCGATGGCCGAGCAGGTGGCACACCTTGATGCCGACGTTGTGCAGATCGACGAGGCCAACCTTCCAGGCCATCCCGATGAGTGGACCTGGGCGGCCGAGGCGGCAAACATCGTTCTGGATGCGGTGAAGACCACGCCGGCCATCCACCTGTGCTTTGGCAATTATGGGGGACAGAGCGTTCAGGCCGGCACCTGGGGCAAGCTGATCGACTTCTTGAATGCTTTGAAGGTGGATCACATCGTCATGGAAATGGCCCACAGACCCCCTGAAGAGCTTGCTGTCTTCCGTGGACTGCGCCCCGACATCGGCCTTGGTCTTGGGGTTGTGGACGTAAAGCGCACGGAGGTGGAAAGCGCGGACGATATCGCCCGTGGCCTTGACCGCGCCACGAAGCTCCTGGGCGCCGACAGGGTGCGATACATCCACCCCGACTGCGGCTTTTGGATGCTGAAGCGCCCCATTGCCGATGCCAAGATCCGCACGCTGGTGAAGGGCCGCGACCTGTTTGAATCCCGCCCGGTGGCCGTCGCCTCATAAACCTTGGCGGTTCCCCGGCGCCAGAGAGACACACCCGTTCACCCGGGCATCGCCTTGTACATGATGGTGGTGGCATCGAGCCGGTCCGTCGCCGTGTCCCTGCAAAAGCCCGGAATGGTGCCTGCGGTGGTGTAGCCGAGGGACCGGTAAAGGGGCTCGGCACTGTCCCCCGTTCTGGTGTCGAGGGTGATGAGGGTGCGCTGCCTGTTGAGGGCGGCCTCCTCAAGCCTTGCCATCAGGCTGCGGGCAATGCCGCGCCGCCGCGCATTCGGATGAACGATGAGCTTCGTCACCTCCGCCCTATGGGGCTGGTTGGGGGGCATGGCGGTGATAAGCTGGACCGTTCCCACAAGAGCCTCCCCCTCAAGCGCGGCAAACAGAACCCGTTCGCCGGATGCGACGGCCGGCACCACGGTGTCGCGCCAGAAGGCCGCGCTCTCCTTCCTGCTGAAGGGGAGGATGAAGTTGATGCTGGCCCCTGCAAGGACGGCCGCATGAAGGAGTTCGGCGAACCCATCGAGCCGCTTCAGGAGGCCGTCGTCGTCAAGGGTGGTGATGGAAACCGTCATGGCGTGCGCCGTCACAGGAGAATGAGGAGGTAGCGGGCTTTGGCGTTTTTCGGCGGTGAAGGCGCTCGGCCCGTCCAGCCGGTAGCGCAGGCAATCGCCCACCTCCAGCCGATGGGCCGTCCCGTTGACCCTGACGGTGAGCGCGCCCTCAAGGAGGACGAGGTGATGCTCCAGCCCCGCATGGGGCGCACGGTCGTAGGCGATGTGGGTGCCAGGGGGGAGGGTGCACTCCACCACCTCGGCCGCAAACGCCGGGGTGGGCGGTGAGACGGTGCGCCTTTGAAACCCTGTCTCTGGGTCCTCCCAGACCGGTTGTGCGGCGTGGGCCACACGGGCGGGGGCCGACCCTTCCACCTGCAGCATCAGGCGCGACATGGTGAGCCCGTAGGCGCTGCACAGTTTGCCGAGCGCAGCCGCTGTGGCGCTGACGTCGGCCTTCTCCAGCCGCGACAAAGTCGCGCGGCTGACCCCTGAGCGTTTGGCAAGGTCGTCCAGCGACCAGCCCCGCTCCACCCGCAACGCCTTCAGGCGCCGTGCGATCCTGTCATCCAGGCGCGATGGATCTGCTGTCGTCTCCATTATGAGAAATTATCTCAATCATGAGAGAATGCAACAGGGTCCTCAGCCGGACCGCCGCGATCCGCCGTCAGGCGGTGGCAAGGCGCGGGGTGGTTTGGACGGCAGCGGCGGCGTTGAGGAGCACAAGGCCCATGGCTTGGGCGGTGGCCGCCTGGGTGGGGTCGATGACCGGCACACCGAAGGCCTCCGCCAGAGGTGCCCTATGGCGCACCATCCCCGCACAGCCAAGAAGGATGGTGTCGGCACCGCGTGCCAAGAGGCGCTCTGCGGCTGCGTGCACCTTGGGGTAGGCGCTGGCCTCTTCGGCTGCTTCCACGGACAGGTGGAGCGGCTCTGAGCCTGCCCAGCGGTCCGCCACCCCCATCTGCCTGAAGGCGCGCGACTGGCGCTTGATGGAGGCCGGCGCAAGGGCCACCACGCCGAAACGGTCCCCTTGCATCAACGCGGACATGACCGCGCACTCCTGGATGCCGAGGACGGGCTTGGTGGTCGCCTCACGGCACACCGCAAGGCCGGGGTCAGAAAAGCAGCCGATGATGAAGGCATCGGCGTCCTGCCGGCGCACCACAAGCTCGCGCAAGGGCAGTGTCACAGCCTCCACATCCGCCTGGCTTTGGATGCCGAAGGGGCCTGAGGCCATGGTGACGCACTCAATCACCGGGCCGCCGTCAATGCGCAGCGGCGCGACGGTGTCCGACATGGTGTCCGTCACCGCCTGGTTGGAGTTGGGGTTGATGACAAGGATGAGGCTCATGACATCTCCAAAGGCAAAGGCAGGCCCACATCTTCAAGGGATAGGGTGGGCGGCGGGCTGTGACAATCGCAGCGCCCTCCACAAGGGTTCGCCCCACTGCCAAGTCAGCGTCACCGATGTGGCACACATCCGAACCAAGATGTCGGCCAGATGAGCGCGCGTTGCCAGCGTCATGGATAAGTGCCATCAAACACACAAGAGCCCGTCTACGGTCCCGCTGCGAACAGGGACCGCCCTCAGAGGCTGAGGAGGAGCGCGATATGAGTGTCCTCGACGTCCGTGACCTGGTGGTGGAATACCGGGCTGACGGCGTAACGCGGGCGGTGGACGGCGTGTCGTTCAGCGTGCCTGCGGGGGGCACGCTCGCGGTCGTGGGGGAATCGGGCTCAGGCAAATCCACCATCTCCCAGGCGGTGATGGGACTGTTGCCGCCAGTGGCCCACATTGCCGGCGGTCAGATGCTGTTCCACGACCCCGCCACCCCTGGGGAAACGGTGGACCTTGCGGCGCTGAAGAGCGATTCGCCTCTGATGCGGCAAATTCGCGGCAACCGCATTGCGATGATCTTCCAGGAGCCGATGACGAGTTTATCGCCGCTCCACACCATCGGCGATCAGATCGGCGAAGCCGGGCGCCTCCATAGCGGCCTCGACAAGGCCGGCGCCCGCGAGGCGACGCGCGACATGTTGCGCCTTGTCCAGTTCCCCGACCCCGACAGGGCGGTGGACTCCTACCCGTTCGAGCTTTCGGGCGGTCTCAGACAGCGCGCGATGATTGCCATGGCGATGATGTGCAAGCCCGCACTCCTCATTGCCGATGAGCCGACCACAGCCCTCGACGTCACCATCCAGGCCGAAATCCTCAAGCTCTTGAGGGATGTGCAGGGCGAGATGGGGATGAGCATCCTTCTCATAACCCACGACTTCGGCGTTGTTGCCAACATGGCTGATCAGGTGGTGGTGGTCTACCAGGGCCGTGTTATGGAGCGCGGCCCCTCTGAGACCATCTTCGGCGCACCCGAACACCCTTACCTGAAAGCGCTTCTGCGCGCCGTTCCCACCTTCGACATGGACGAGCGGCTGGAGCCCATCAGGCCCATTCAGCCGCGCCTGGAAGCCTTTGGCGAACCTTGCGACAGCGTTCCGAAGGGCGAGCCCATCATCAAGGTGGACAACCTGGTCAAGCGCTTCCGCCTGAAGAAAGGCGGGCTGTTTGGTGCCGCCCGCACGCTGACGGCGGTGGACCAGGTGAGTTTTGCCGTCAACGCCGGCGAATGCCTTGGCATTGTGGGGGAATCGGGGTCGGGCAAATCCACCGTCGCCTTTGCCATCATGCGCGCGCACCTGCCTGAAGCAGGCAACGTTTCGGTGCGGGGCGACAATGGCTGGCAGGACGTTGCAAGCCTTTCGGGCGATGATCTTCTGGCCTACCGCCGCAGGGTCCAGCTTGTCTTCCAGGACCCGTTCTCGTCCCTCAACCCGCGCATGTCCATCAATGAGGTGATCCGCGAGCCCCTTGTCATCCACAATATCGGCACGCCCGAAAGCCGTGATGAGAGGGTGCGCGAGTTGATGGCTTTGGTGGGGCTCGATGCCACCATGCTGCGCCGCTATCCGCACTCCCTGTCGGGGGGGCAGCGCCAGAGGGTGGGCATTGCACGCGCCCTTGCCCTACGGCCCGACATTTTGGTGTGCGATGAGCCTGTTTCGGCGCTGGACGTGTCGGTCCAAGCCCAGGTCCTCAACCTCTTGCACGATCTGCAGGAACGGTTGAACCTGACCTACGTCTTCGTCAGCCACAATCTTGCCGTGATCGACTACCTGTGCGACCGAATTGCGGTGATGTGTAAGGGCCGCTTGGTGGAACTGGGATCGACGCGCGAAGTGATCGACAAGGCCGAGCACCCTTATACCCAAGCGCTCCTTGCCGCTGTGCCGGAGGCGAGCCTTGATGACCCGCTCGACTTTCAAAAACTGTCCGCAGGCCGGGCATCCGACCCGGCCAGCTGGCCAGAACCCTATCGACTCTTGCCAGGCCAGGCTCCTGTGATGGTGGAGCGTTCGCCCACCCATTTCGTGTGCGCCCCCGGACTGACATCCACTCTTGAGGAGGCCGCTTGAATGCTGACCCGCGCACCCCTTGTCTTGCTCCTTTGCGCGTTGGTCCTCGCCCCGTTGGGGGTGGGATCGGCACAAGCCCTTGATCTGACCGAAACGCCCACCCTCGACCGCACCACCGATGCGACAAGTCTTCCGCCCATCGCCGAGCGCGTGCCCGAAGAACCCCTTGTGGTGGACCTTGCCGCCAAAGGCCGTGTGACGGGCACCCACGGGGGCGACCTCAACACCATCATCGGCCGTGCGAAGGATGTGCGGCTCATCAATGTGTGGGGCTATGCCCGTCTGGTCTGCTACACAGAGGACCTCACCCTCGAGCCCGACATCCTGCGCGATGTGACGGTGGAGGAGGGGCGCATCTTCACCTTCCACCTGCGCCGTGGCCACAAGTGGTCCGATGGCGCGCCCTTCACCGCCGAAGACTTCCGCTACTACTTCGAGGACATCTTGTCCGACACGGCGCTGACGCCAACGCCGCCGCCATTCATGCTGTCGGATGAGCAGTTACCCACCTTCGAGGTGGTGGACGATGTGACCGTGCGCTACACGTGGCCCTCGCCAAACCCGCGCTTTTTGCCCACATTGGCCCAGGCCCGGCCGCCCTTCATCTACCGGCCCGCCCACTACCTGAAACAGTTCAATCCCAAGTACGGCGACAAAGCCGCCATCGATGCGATGGTGAAGGAGGCGCGGGTGCGCTCATGGGCGCCGCTCCACAATTTGCGTGACGATATGTACGGCGCGCGCAATGCGGCCCTTCCCACACTCCAGCCGTGGATGGCCACCAAGAACCCCACCGACAGGCGGTTCATCATGGTGCGCAACCCTTACTTCCACAGGGTCACCTCCACCGGTCAGCAGCTCCCCTACATCGACCGTGTGATCATGAGCGTTGCCGAAGGGAGCCTCATCGCCACGAAGGTGCAGGCCGGGGAGGCGGACCTTCAGGCCCGCGGCCTTGCCTTTGCCGACCTTCCCGTCCTCAAGCAGGGCGAGGCGGATGAGCACTACACCACCCGCCTGTGGCCCCAGGCCAATGCCTCCGCCATTGCCCTTTATCCGAACCTGACGGTGAACGACCCTCAGTTGCGCACCCTCTTCAGGGACCGCAGGTTCCGCGAGGCTTTGTCACTGGCGGTGGATCGCGAACTGGTCAACCGCGTCCTTTACTTCGGCCTTGGTGAGCCCTCGGCCAACACCGTGCTTGAAGAAAGCCCCCTTTACGACCCCGATCTTCAGTCGGCGATGGCCCACGATCCTGACAAAGCCAATGCCTTGCTGGACGAGATGGGCCTGACCGAGCGCAACCGCGAAGGCTTTCGCCTGCGCCCCGACGGCAAGCCCCTTGAGTTGATCGTGGAAACCGCGGGCGAGAAATCCATCGAGATCGACGCCCTTGAACTCATCAAGGACAACTGGCGTGAGATCGGCATCGACCTTTACCCGCGCCCGTCCCAGAGGGATGTTTTGCGCAACCGCGCCTTCTCGGGCGAACTGGCCATCAGCGTGTGGTCAGGCTTTGACAATGGTCTTGCCTCGGCCAACATGCCGCCGGACGAGCGCGTGCCCGTCTCCACCATGTTCCTGTCCGGCCCCGCCTGGGGCGCCTATGCCATGAGCGGCGGTGAGAGCGGCGAAAAGCCTGACTACGAGCCCGCCATTCGCCTCATGTCCCTGTTCGACACCTGGCTCAACACCAAAACCGAGGGCGAGCGCGCCGACGCCTGGCACGACATCTTGAAGCTCCACGCCGAAGAGGTGTTGACCATCGGCACCGTGGAAGGGGTGATCCAGCCCGTGGTGGTGAAAGATGTTTTAAGGAACGTGCCCCTCGAAGCGGTCTACGGTTGGGATCCTGGCGCCCACTTCGGCCTTTACCGGATGGACGAGTTCTTCTTCCAGTCCCCCGACAAGGGGTGAGCCTGAAAAGGACACCGCGTGTGCGCTGTCTTGGCGCCAACAAGGGTTGCGGTCGGGGACGCGAGGGTGTCCGCGATCGTTCAGGCACTTGGTCTGACAAAGGGTATGTAATGGGCGGTGGCGCAGCGCGGGAGCGAACATGATCGGGTACGTTGTGCGTCGCTGCCTTGGGATGATCCCGACGCTGCTCGTCATCTCGTTCCTGATCTTCCTCATCATCGAACTGCCGCCTGGCGACTATCTGTCCAATCAGATCGATCAATTGCGCTCCCAGGGCGAGTCGGCCTCCATCGCCAAGTTGGAGTTCATGCGCAAGGAGTTTGCCCTCGACCGGCCGTTCTTCGAGCGCTACGCCGTGTGGCTTGGCGCCTGGCCGGGGCCGAACGGCTTCGACGGCATTCTCCAGGGCAACTGGGGGTGGTCGTTCGAGTACCAGAAGCCCGTAGGCGATGTGGTCTCAGGCACGCTCCTCCTCACTGTGGTGTTGAACTTTGCCACCATCTTGTTCGTCTACATTGTCTCCTTTCCCATCGGCATTTACTCAGCAACGCGCCAGTACTCGTGGGGAGATTACGGCTTCACATTTTTGGGTTATTTCGGGCTCGCGGTGCCGAACTTCCTGCTGGGCCTCATCCTCTTGTTCTTGATGAATGAGTGGTTCGGCGTGTCCGTCGGCGGGCTGATGGCGCCTGAGTTCATCGACAAGCCCATGAGCATCGACAAGTTCTTGTCGATCCTCTCCCACCTCATTGTGCCCACCATCGTCATCGGCACGGCAGGGACGGCCGCCATGATCCGCCGCCTGCGCGCCAACCTGTTGGACGAACTCCACCGCCAGTACGTGACCACGGCCCGCGCGAAAGGCCTGTCTGAGCGCAAGGTGGTGCTAAAATATCCGCTGCGCATGGCGCTGAACCCGTTCATTGCCGACATTGGCAACCTCATCCCCTCCCTGGTGTCAGGCTCGGTGATTGTGTCGGTGGTGCTCAACCTTCCGACGGTGGGGCCCATCCTCCTGTCGGCGCTTCAATCGCAGGACCAGTATCTGGCAGGCTTCATCCTGTTGTTCGTGGCCGTGTTGACGTTGTTTGGGATGCTTGTGTCGGACCTGTTGCTGGCTGTGCTCGACCCGCGGATCAGGCTTGGCCAGGCGGCGGCAGGGTGAGGAGGGCGCTATGAAAGAGGGCGTGCGCGTCGACCCTGAACGGTCCCCTGACCTTCCCGGCGAAGCGGGGCGCTATGTGGATACGGCCGCCTTCGACCCTGCGGAAGCGGAGCGGCTGACGCCTGAGCAGGAGCGCTACTATCAAGCCTCCCAATGGCGCATCATCTGGTGGCGCTTCCGGCGGCACAAACTGGCCGTGTGGTCAGGCGTCATCCTGCTTTTGTTTTATCTGTGCGTGCCGTTCGCGGAGGTGTTTGCCCCCTACAACCCCAACGAACGCCATGCGGAGTACTTGTACGCCCCCCCACAGCCGCTGAAACTGTTCCACAATGGGCGCTTTGTGGGCCCGTACGTCCAGGGAATGACGGCAGAGCTCAACATTGAGACGCTGCGGTGGGAGTACAAGCGCGACCCTGATGTGATCCAGCCCTTGCGCTACTTCTGCAATGGCGAGGCGTACGACTTCTGGGGCCTGTTCGAGGCGCGCTTCCGCCTGGTGTGTCCTGCCGAAGGGGGAAGCTTCTTCCTCCTTGGCACCGATCGGCTGGGGCGTGACGTGTTTTCAGGCCTCATCTATGGGGCGCGCATCTCCCTGACGGTCGGCCTTGTGGGCGTTGCCATCTCCATCATCCTCGGCATGTTCTTCGGCGGCATTGCTGGCTACCTGGGCGGCTTCGTCGACAGCATGATCATGCGGCTGATCGAGATCCTGCGTTCCCTTCCCGAACTCCCGTTGTGGATGGCGCTGTCGGCGGCACTCCCCGTCACGTGGAGCCCTTTGTGGATTTATTTCGGGATCACCATCATCCTGGGTCTTCTGGACTGGCCGGGGCTGGCGCGTGCGGTACGATCTAAACTGTTGTCCTTGCGCGAGGAGGATTACGCCAAGGCCGCCGTGTTGATGGGGGCCCCGCCAGGGCGCATCATCCGCAAACACCTCTTGCCGGGGTTTTCCAGCCATATCATCGCGTCGGCCACCTTATCGGTGCCCACGATGATCTTGGGGGAGACGGCCCTGTCCTTCCTCAATCTAGGGTTACAGAGGCCGGCCATTTCCTGGGGCGTGTTGCTGAACGAAGCCCAGAACATCACCGTCGTGACCATCTATCCCTGGCTGATGGCGCCCGTCATTCCCATCATCATCGTCGTCTTGGCCTTCAACTTCCTCGGCGATGGGTTGAGGGATGCGGCCGATCCCCACAAGTCTTGACGCTTTGGTTCGCGGTACCGCCCAAGGGGGCTCGAACTTCACCAAGAAACAGGTGGGGCGCCTGTCCCTCGAAGCCAGCCATCGCTGAAGGAAGCCCGAACAGAGCCTGAGGGGCGCCGGCCGCAAGGCACGCTTCGCTTTTCAGCCTTGCAG
>JBCDCF010000062.1:0-11132 GCA_039182345.1 Pseudomonadota bacterium | reverse complement strand
GGAAAAGGCGAAAACATCATGAGACAAGCACGATCCGCTCCGTTTGACCCAAGCCGAGCGGATGACGGCGTGCTCGCGGTTAAATCTGGCGCATGTCCTCTCCGCTCGATCTGACCCAGATCGAGCGACGAGGGCATGCGCTAGCGCCTCTGCCGTTTCGGGGTGGATGGGGCGTCAGGCGAAGAGATCGAAGGCGACATCGGCAGCGGTGAGACCCGTTGCGTCGAGGACGGTGACGGTGTGCCTGCCGGCGGCCATGCCGTTGGACGCACCAAGGTCGATGATGGTGTTGCCGTCGGTCTCAGCGATGTCCAAGTCCGCGAAGGTTTCGACCGCGTCGTATCCGCCGATGACGATGGTGTCTTTGCCGATCTCGAAGTCGTAGATGAAGTCTTGGCCGCTCTTGTCGCCGAAGTAGAATGTGTCGAAGCCGCCAGCGAATTCGTTCTCGGCAAGGAACTCGGCGTTGAACGCATCGCCATAAGGGTGATCGTTGCCGCGTCCACCGGAGATGAAGTCATCGCCGCCGGTTGCCCCTTCGTTGAGGCTGATACCGTCGCCTGAGACGGTGTCGTTGCCCCTGCCGCCATAAAGGCGATCATCACCCCCTTCGGCGTTGCCGAACATCAAGCCGCCGTCGCCGATGATGAAGTCTTTGCCGCGTCCACCTGTGATGACGTCATCGCCGCCATTGGCATTGCCACCGAAGGCATCGAAGGCGTCGCCGAACAGACCGTCGCCCCCTTTGCCGCCTTTGATGATGTCGTTGCCGCCTTCGCCAAAAACCCTGTCCGCATCGCCTGCGATCAGGTCCACGCCGTTGCCACCATGGATGATGTCCCAGCCGCCGGCACCGGTCTCGCCGATTTCGGCTGCATCGCCCACGAGGGTGTCCTTGCCGGAAAAGCCATCGATCAGGTCGAACCCGCCGATGCCCAAGCCCAAGAACCCGCTGCCCTCGACGAGGATGCTGCCCACCTCTTCGATCTCGTACTGGGAGCCGACGGTGTAGGGGTCGCCGTAGATGATATCGGCGCGCGGTGTTCCACCCAAAACGTCGATCCCATCTGTTCCGATGCGCTGAAACATTCACTGATCCGTTGTTTGCGAGAGATCCATCAACACAGCTCGAAGGCTTTGGCGCAGATGTGCTTGATCCGGCCAAGACGATTTCTTGTGAGCCAAGATGTCACTAGGCGAACTGGAAATCCGCCGCCGATACCTCTGTCACTGCGATGAGGGTCACCATGTTGCGGTCGGCGGCGTCACCGTTGGATGCGCCAAGGTCGATGGTGGTGTCGGTGCCGTTGTCTGTGATGATGAGATCATCGAAGCTGTCGATGTTACCGTAGCCGCCGAGCCACAGGATGTCTTTGCCGGGCTCATAGTCGAAGATGATGTCAAGACCGCTTCTCTCACCGAAGTAAAAGGTGTCTGCGCCGGTTTCGATGAGCAGGCTGCCATCGACGGCCCCGTCGCCGTAGATTTCATCGTTGCCCCTGCCGCCGGAGATGAAGTCATCGCCAGCGATGGCGGATTCCGTGGCGGCGGCATGGGCGATCGCCTCATCATCAGACGGGTCTGCAAAGAAAGAGAACGCATCGCCCCAAATGGAATCGTTGCCGTTGCCGCCGTAGATTCTGTCGTCGCCGCCTTCGCCGTCCTGCAAGATGCCGCCGGCATCTCCCACGATGATGTCTGCGGCTTTGCCGCCGCGTAAGACATCGTCACCGCCGACGCCGCCGCCATTGATGGCGCCAACAGCATCGCCGAAGATGAAATCGGCCCCCTTCCCACCGCTGATGATGTCCCCGCCTCCGACACCGAAGAGCTGGACTTCCGCATCACCGATCAACGCGTCTTTCCCGTCGCCGCCTTTGATGATGTCGAAGCCACCGCGACCTGAGGGCCCGATCTCCGCAGCGTCGCCGACAATGGTGTCCCCACCGGCGAGCCCGCGCAAAACGTCCGAGCCGCCAATCCCGAAGCGCAGCGAGCCGGCCCCGAATTCTAGAACGCCACCCATGCCATCAGGGATAGCGGACGAGCCTGTGGTGAAGGGATCGCCGAAGATGACGTCCCGCCCACTTGTCCCTTCGAGATAGTCGATGAATTCGCCGCCGATAAAATCAGCCATAAGCCATTTCCACCCGCATCTCGTTTTTAAGTTACATGCGATGCTAACAAGTTCGTAAAATAATGCAATCTCAGCGAGTGATTGTTGCGTGCGGCCATTTGGCAGAACGCCGCCTTCTGAAGGGCGTGGCCAAGTATGTGACTTGGATTATAAGTGTTGCAAGTATTTCTTATTGCTTGGGTAGGATGGTGGCGTAGCACATATCAGCTTTGTCGACGGTGCCTTGACTCAATCAGAAGGGGAGGTCGGTCTACCGGTATTCCATTGTTATACAATGGGAAATTGCATCAGGAATCCGGATGCGTGGTGGTGAGAGCAGGGCACCGCTATACCGTTGGGGAGAGCTTTGCCGGCGACCAGGCGGTGGTGTGCGGGCCGCTTGGCGAAACGATGAGAGCCCGGCGGGCTAAAGGCGGCGGACGGCGATGACGGGGAGGGACAGGCCTTCAAGGCGGGCGATGGTGGTGGCCACGGGCTCGATGGCCGTCATCATGTGGAAGCCGTTGGCGTGGAGGAGGCGCGTCTCGTCCAGCATGATCCCCACATGGCCTGTCCAGAAGACGAGGTCGCCGCGGCGGAAGGCGCGCATGTCGGCGCCAAGGTCGGTGCCAAGCTCTGCCGCTTGCATGTCGGAGTCTCGCGGTGCGGCCCCGCCGGTGACCTCGATGGCCAGTTGCACAAGACCCGAACAGTCGATCCCGGCCCACGTCTTGCCGCCCCATAGATAAGGCGAGCCGATGAAGGTTTCGGCCACTGCCACCCAATCGCCAAGCCGTGGCTGGAGGGGGGCAAGGTGCTGGCGCAGGATGTAGCCGCCGCCGGCAAGTCGGTGGAAGACTTCAGAGCCAGCGTTCAACGTCTCGCTGACGACCACCTGTGCGCCCATGGGCAGGGAGGGCAAAGGCGGCACTTTGATGGAGGGTTCGGGAAACACCAGCGCCAAAGGAACGGGCACCATGTGGGTGGCGCTTGCCCCGGCCTCTCCAAGAGACGGGGAGGGGACGTAGCCCACATAGCCGTCCGAGCCGCTTTGGACGAAGGACCAGCCGTCCTTGTCTTCAAACACGCTGACGGGTTCGCCGTGGAGGAACTCGGTGTCGAGGCGGCCGTCGTCGCCAGGGGTGCGTCGGCAGGGGGCGGACGGGGCGCTCACACAAGCCTTCGTGGGGGTGACGAAACGGGCCGCCTCGACGCGTCCCTTGAGGGCGCTGTCGGCAAGGTCGTCGCGATAGGCGTGGCGGCGTTTGTCGAGGGTGGCGGTCATGGCCGCTCAGTATAGCGCACGCAAAGCCAATGGTAGAGGGCGCGGATGGACTGGGCCTCGCCGCCTTTGGGGCGGCCAGGGCGTTCCTCAGCATTCCAGGAGAAAACGTCAAAGTGGGCGTAGTTGCGGGTGTGCTCCACAAAGCGCTGCAGGAAGAGGGCTGCGGTGACGGCCCCTGCGAAAGGCTGGGAGGAGATGTGGTTCACGTCAGCGACGGTGGACTTCAGCCAGCCCTCGTAGCGCTTCCACAAGGGGAGGCGCCACACGGGGTCGTGCACGTCCTCGCCGGCAAGGGCGATTTCTTCGGCCAAGGCGTCCTGGTGGGTGAAGAGGGCGGGAAGGTCAGGGCCCAGAGCCACCCGTGCGGCGCCTGTCAGTGTGGCGAAATCCACCAGAAGGTCAGGGCGTTCCTCATCGGCAAGGGCAAGGGCGTCGGCAAGCACGAGGCGGCCCTCAGCGTCGGTGTTGCCGATCTCCACCGTGAGGCCCTTGCGGGAGCGCAAGATGTCGCCAGGGCGGAAAGCGCTGCCGCCCATGGCGTTTTCCGCAGCGCCGATCAGAACGCGCAGGCGGACGGGAAGGCCGCGATCCATGATCATCGCGGCAAGGCCGAGGGCCTGGGCGGCGCCGCCCATGTCCTTCTTCATGAGGGCCATGGCGCGGTCGGGTTTAAGGTTCAGCCCGCCTGTGTCGAAGACGACGCCTTTGCCCACCAGCGTGACTTTGGGGTCGGCGCTGTCGCCCCACACAAGGTCGATGAGAAGGGGCGGGCGGGACGAGGCCGCGCCCACCGTCGCAATCATCGGAAAGTCGTTTTCCAGCGCCTCGCCGTCGGTGATGGTCACCTTCGCGCCGTGCTTGCGGGAAAGGGCCTGGGCCGCATCGGCAAGCTCTGCCGGACCAAGGTCGTTGGCGGGGGTGTTGATGAGGTCGCGCGTTAAATAGACGGCGTCGGCAATGCGCTTGGCGTCGACAGGGTCGACCCCGTCTGGCGCCACGAGCTTGATGTCTTTGGGTTTGACGGTCTTGTAGTTGTCGAACCTGTAAAGCGACAGCAAGAAGCCGAGGGTGGCGGCGGTGACGTCCTGCCAGCCTTCACCCAGTGCAAATGTGCCCTCAGGCAGGCGGGAGAGGGCGGCGGCGGCGAAAGGGTCTGCGCTCTCGCCGAGCCCCACAAGCACCATGGCAAGGCGGCCTGACGGGTCCGGCAGGGCGAGGAGTTTGCCAGCCGAGCCATCAAAGCCGTTCAAGCGGCAGAAGGAGGCGTGGTGTGAGGGGAGGCGGTCGATGAAGCCGGGCGCTGCCGATTTGCCCACCCCGTGGACAGGGACGGGGCGTTCCACAGCGGCGCGATCGACAATCATGAGGGGGATCCTTCGGGTGGCCTCGTCAGCGATTCCAGGCTGCGTCGAAACCTGAGACGAGTTCCAGGACGGGCCCGCCTGCGGCAAGGACTGCCACCACGACGGCGGCCACCAAGAGCGCGGCCACCATCGGCAATTCCGACAGGGATTCCGCGCGGGGCGGTTTTGTCCCGCGGCGTTTCAATGCCGTCTCGGCCCCCTTGCGCATGGCGTCCTCGCGACCCGTTTCGTCCCGTGAATGGCTCACGCGCAAAACTCACCGGCTCACCTTGTTCCCCGGTTAACGTTGGTCTGCGTGGCCTCCACGCCAAATCCTTTGTCCCAACAGGCTTAACGGACGATGACCGCATTGTTGTCATCTCTTCAGATGGACTGATTGTAAGCGCCCACTTCAGAGTTTTCGCGCAAGACCTCGTCCACAGCCTTGAACATTGTGCGCATGTTCGCCTCTGAGGTGGGGCTTTCCACAACGACCACAAGCTCAGGCTTGTTGGAGGAGGCGCGCACCAGGCCCCAGGTGCCGTCTTCCACCACAACGCGCACGCCGTTGACGGTGATGAGGTCGGCAATGGGCTGGCCTGCCACGGGCGTGCCGGCGGCGTGCATGTCCTGAAAGCGTTTCACCACGCGCTCGATGACGGCGTACTTCACCTCATCATCGCAGTGGGGGCTCATGGTGGGGGTCTGCCAGGTTTTCGGCAGCGCCGCGCGAAGCTCCGACATGGTCTTGCCGGGGTTGCGGTCCAGCATCTCCAAGATGGCGATGGCGGAGACGAGACCGTCATCATAGCCGCGGCCCAGCGGCGGGTTGAAGAAGAAGTGGCCCGATTTTTCAAACCCCGCCACGGCGTTCAGTTCATTGACGCGGCGCTTGATGTAGGAGTGGCCTGTCTTGAAATAGTCGGTCTTGGCGCCGTTTTCGGTGAGCACAGGGTCGGTCATGAAAAGGCCTGTGGACTTCACGTCCACCACGAACTGGGCGCCAGGGGTTAGTGCCGAAAGGTCCCGCGCCAGCATCACCCCCACGATGTCGGCGAAGATCTCGCCACCGGTCTCATCGATGACGCCGCAGCGGTCGCCATCCCCATCGAAGCCGAAGCCGACGTCGGCACCGTTTTCAAGGACGGCATCGCGGATGGCGTGGAGCATCGCCATGTCTTCAGGGTTGGGGTTGTAGCGGGGGAAGGTGTGGTCAAGCTCGGTGTCGAGGGGGATGACCTCGACGCCAAGGCGTTCAAGGGTTTGGGGGGCAAATGCGCCCGCCGTGCCGTTGCCGCAGGCGGCCACCACCTTCAAGGGCCGTGTGATTGTGCGCCCTTTCACAAGGTCGTCCATGTAGCGGGCCGGGAAATCTTCCACGAAGACGTAGGAGCCGCCGCCTGACAGATCGAACGCGGCGTTGAGGGTGATCTCCTTAAGGCGGCTCATCTCTTCGGGGCCGAAGGTGCGGGGGCGGTCTGCGCCCATTTTGACGCCCGTCCAGCCGTTCTCGTTGTGGCTGGCGGTGACCATGGCAACGGCCGGCACATCAAGGGCGAACTGCGCGTAATAGGCCATGGGGGTGACGGCAAGGCCGATGTCGTGGACCTTGCAGCCGGCGGCCATCAGCCCCTGGATCAGAGCGGTCTTGATGGAGGCGGAGTAGCTGCGAAAGTCGTGCCCCGTCACCACTTCGCGGGGCTTTCCCATCTCCCCAAGCAAGGTGCCAAGGCCCATCCCCAGCGCCTGGACGCCCATGAGGTTCAGCTCTTTGCCGAAGAGCCAGCGTGCATCGTACTCGCGAAAGCCTGTGGGTTTGACGAGAGGCTCTGACTCGTAGGCGTAGGTGTTGGGCGTGAGGACGGGCTTGGGTCTGGGAAACATCATCGGCTCCGGCAATGGCGAGCGCTGGGTAGCGTGTTTCGGGCAAGGGCAAAAGCGCGCGCGGGAAGGTGACGGCCCCTGCGAGGGTTCCGTGACAGCCTGGCGCGACCCTCGCGGCTATTTTGTACCAAACATCCTGTCGCCGGCGTCGCCAAGGCCGGGGACGATGTAGCCGTGGTCGTCCAGCCGCTCATCGATGGCGGCGGTGACGATGGGAACATCAGGGTGGTGGCTCGACAGATTGTCCACCCCTTCTGGGGCGGCGAGCAGGCACACGAAGCGCATGTCGGTGGCGCCAGCCTCCTTCAAGCGGTCCAGCGCGGCAATGGCCGAGTTGCCTGTGCCGAGCATGGGATCGAGCACGATGACACGACGCTCGCCAATGTCCTCGGGGGATTTGAAGTAGTACTCCACCGCGTTGAGGGTGAGGGGGTCGCGGTAAAGGCCCACGTGCGCAACGCGCGCGGCAGGCACAAGGTCGAGCATGCCGCCCAGAAGGCCTTCGCCAGCGCGCAGGATGGAGGCAAAGACGAGCTTTTTGCCCGACAGGACAGGCGCTTTCATCACCGCAAGAGGCGTTTCGATCTCAACGTCTTCCACCTCAAGGTCGCGGGTGGCCTCGTAGCACAGGAGCATCGCCACCTCGCGCAGCAATTGCCTGAAGCTTGCCGTGGACGTGTCCTTCTGGCGCATCAGGGTGAGTTTGTGCTGGACGAGAGGGTGTTGGATGACGGTGGCGGGTTGCGACATGGCGGGACCGGGCAAATGGCGGGGAGGGGCTAGAAGACGGTGCCGTCCGACTGGATGGCGATGGGCGGGCTGTTGTCGGGCCGCAGCTCAGCGGCAAGGCGGCGGCCCTGGAGCCATGTGCCGCCCTCGAGGATGGAGGCAAGGGGCATGTCCGGTGCGCCGAGCGTGTCGCGGATGAGGGGGGCGATACGGTCAAGCAGTGTCACCGTTGCGGCCCGCCATTCGATGATCATCGGGTGGTCGACGGGAAGGGGCTCGGCAGCCGGTTGCCGCAGGCGCAGCGCACCGCCGTCCACGAAAAGGCCGCCATTGCGGTATTCGGCAAGGCCTGTGAGGCCGTCAATGTCCACCACATCGATCCCGCGTACGGTGAGCGGTTCGATCAGCGAGTAGGACAGCCACGACGACAGTTTGTGGAACGGGACAAGGTCGCCGCCAGGGCCCTTTTCGTGAAGGTCGGGGTGGCGCCAGGTGTCGCCGAGGGGAATGCCTGCCAGCTCGATACGGCTTGGCCAGATGGGGCCGAGACCTTCAAGCACCGCTGAGAGGATGGCGGCGGCGGGAAGGCGCCCATCATCCGCCTCTCCGGCAAGATAATCGATGATGCCGCCCGGGCGCGGGGCGTCGTCGATGGCAAAGATGTCCGGTGCGGATCGGACGGCCATGGCAAGGTCGTTCAACAGCATCCGCCGGCCTGAGGCGCCTGACAAAGGGTTGTCGGCGTAGATCTGGAAGCCTGCCTCGAACTCCGCCTCAGTCAGGCTTTGCAGGCCATCGGCGTCGGCACGTAAGGGGTCCGCGGGAACGGCAGAGAAGGCGCCTGCGGCAAACATGGCGAATGAGGCAAGGCCCAGGCCCTCTGAGCGGCCTGCGCGGGTGCCTGTGGCGGCCTCCTCATAGGTCCAGTCCGCCCCTGCGCCAGCGTCGAGGAGGACGGAGACGATGGCAAGGTCTGCCATTGCCCGCGCCGCCTCTTCAGGGCTTGCCCATTGGCGGGCGCTGGCAAGGCCGGCAAAGCGGTCCACGCCGCCCACCTCGAAATGGCGCCAGCGGGCGTGGAAGGGGACGTTGAGGTCGGGAAAGCGGGAGCGGGTGAGCGCGGCCACCTGATCGGCAATCTGCGGCAGCGCTTCGGGGGCAAAGTCAAAGTAGGCGCTTTGCCCGCTTTCTATGCGATCAAACAGCAAGGCGGAGCGTTCGCGGATGGCGGGGGCGGACAACAGATAGGCTGCCGCGTCCGCCGCTTCGCGATCGTCGGCCTCGGCCTCACTCATTGAGGTCGCGGCCCAACACGGTCTTCAGATCTTTCGTGTCAGTCTCCGAATAGTAGCCTGCAGCCTTTTTGGCCTCGATCTCCACCTGTGCGTCTGCGGGGATCAATTCGTCAGGGATGGAGATGCGCTCGACAATCTCAATGCCCGAGCCGACGATGGCGTCGTACTTCATGTTGCTCATGGACACGAACCGGTCGATCCGCTTCACGCCGAGCCAGTGGAGGACGTCGGGCATCAGCTCCTGGAAACGGGCGTCCTGAACGCCAGCCACGCACTCGGTCCTCTCAAAATACTCCGATGCCGTGTCGCCGCCTTCCTGGCGCTTGCGGGCGTTGTAGACGAGGAACTTCGTCACCTCGCCCAGCGCGCGGCCTTCCTTGCGGTTGTAGACCACAAGACCGCCGCCGCCCGCCTGGGCCTCGCGAATGCACTCCTCGATGCCGTGGACGAGGTAGGGCCGGCAGGTGCAAATGTCCGAGCCGAACACATCCGAGCCGTTGCACTCATCGTGAACGCGGCAGGCAAGGCGCCTGCTGGTGTCGCTGACCGCTTCAGGATCGCCGAAGATGTAGCCTGTGATGGAGCCGATAGGCGGCATGAAAACGTGAAGGTCAGGCCGGGTCACAAGCTCCGGATACATGCCCCCCGTCTGCTCGAACAAGACGCGCCGCAGCCGCGTCTCCTCAACATCGAAGCGCTCTGCAAGGCCGGGAAGGTGCCAGACGGGCTCCACAGCGACTTTGGTGACGGCCACATCGCCGCTGGAAAGGACGATGGACCCGTCCACCGTGAGGCGGCCCTCGCGCACAGCATCCTTCAACTCGTGCAGGGTGAGGCGCGCCTGTGTCACCGCGATGGTGGGGCGAATGTCCACCCCTTCGGCAATGAGGTCGGCAAAGATCTCGCTCGGCAGATGCCCCCAGGGGTCCAGCGACACGATCCTCTTGGGGTCCGTCCAGGAGGGGAACGGGCCGAACTGGAAGGTGGGCGCGGTGTTGGTAAGGTCCGGCCGGCGAATGGGGTTCAGCGCCCCTGAGGTCACCGCAAGGGCACGGTAGAGGGAGTAAGAGCCCCCGTGGGTGCCGATCACGTTGCGGTCCGCGGTCTCCGTGACCGTGCCGACAATGGGCCCGCGCTCGCGCGGATCCTTGGCGCCCCAGTTGATGGGGAAGCGCAGCTTCTTGCCGCTCCCGGGGTGGGAGGTGAGGCGGATGTGAGTCTTGCGGTTCACGGGATCGCCCATGAGAGCCCCTCGGACTTTTGGAACGCCCAATGCCGGCGACCATCGTCGGCCACCGGATTGAGGCGGAATGAAAACGGGCAGATTGCACACTGCGGCAAGGAATGCCAGCGCTCGTACGCTCGTCCGACAGATGTGGCGCCTTGTCGGTCTTTCAATCCTTGCGGGGCTCTGGCACTTCTAGTCTTTGACCAACAGAACACCTTGGTGCCCATGCTTCGCCGCGGCTCAGACATCGACCCGATCCCCTTTCCTGTGCTGATGGCCGACATCGGCGGCACCAATGCCCGCTTTGCCATCCTGCAGGAAACCCACAGCCCTTTGCGCGAGTTCGCCACCGTGCAAACCCGTGATTATCCCGACATCATGACAGCTGTGTCTGAGACGGTGCTGGATACGACGGCGATCTTGCCGCGCTCGCTCCTGATCGCCATTGCAGCGCCGCTGCACTCAGGCGCCACCAAGCTCACCAATGCCGATTGGGTGATTGAGCCCGAAGCGCTGCTCGAGACCTTGAACCTCGACACGCTGATCACCTTCAACGACTTCGAAGCCCTGTCACTGTCGCTTCCCTCCCTGGGGCCCGACCAGGTGGTTTCGCTGGGCGGCGGGGCAGGCGACACCCGCTCTCCCCGGGTGGTGCTCGGACCTGGCACGGGCCTTGGCGTTGCCGCGCTGATTTATGCAGACGGGCGCTATCAACCCATTGCCGGTGAAGGCGGCCATATGAGTTTCGGCCCCGCCTCTGAAAGGGATGAGGCGCTGTGGCCGCACCTTGAGCGCCTGCACGGGCGCGTCACGGGCGAAACGCTCCTGTCGGGCAATGGGCTTGCAAGGATCTACCGCGCCCTTGCTGCAGAGGCAGGCCGCGATGGCTCTGCCTGCAGCACCGGCGCTGAAGTGACCGATGCTGCCGGACGCGGCGACACGCTGGGCGCTGAGGCCATCGACCTGTTCTTGACGTACCTCGGCAGGATTGCGGGCGATCTTGCCCTTCTTTTCCTTGCCCGAGGCGGTGTCTACATTGCCGGCGGGATTGCCCCGCGCCTGGCAGACAAGTTCGCCGGCAGCCGCTTTCGCGAAGCGTTCGAGGACAAAGCCCCCCACCGCGCCATTGTGGAGGACATCCCCACATATCTCGTGACCGAGCCCAAGCCCGCCGTGGCGGGTCTGTCCAGTTTTGCTCAGCTTCCGGGGCGTTTTTGCGTCAATCTCGGCCAGCGCCGGCTGGATCGCTCGG
>JBCDCF010000061.1:0-11149 GCA_039182345.1 Pseudomonadota bacterium | reverse complement strand
CGAAGAGCAATCGCGCCAGATATTGGGTGCGAACACGTTACCACCCGCTCAGTGTGAGTCACACTGAGCGGGTCGTGCTCTAAGGGCCCTCAGAATCCACGGGGCATGGTGTCTGGGTCTAATCAGGCCCAGGCCTCTTAAGGACCAAAGGTTCGGGGGCGGGTCAGCGTCCCTCCAGCGCGGCCCCTTTGGCAAGGATGGTCGGCCCGTAAAGGAGCTGCGCGAACAGGCGAGACGGGCGCACGTTGGCCCAGAACGCGGACTTTGCGGCCGCCGACCCGCTGCGCACGGTCAAAGGATCGGACGCGGCATCGTAGATCAACTCGCCCAACATCCGCTCATCGCGCGCCGCCACAATCCGCCCCTTTGCCGCATGGGCAAAGTGCACCCCTTCCATGGTGAAAACCATTTTGCCGGCGGCAAGGGCGTGGAGCGCGGCGCTGGACGGCCGGTCGGCATAGGTGTCACCGCAATAGGGAAGGACGAGCCCGTCCATGTCCTGCAGTGTCGTGAAGAAGGCCTCGCGGGACAAAGGCGTGTCGATGATGGTGACGTTGCGCTCAGGCGTTGAGCGCAGCTCCTCAAGCACGGCGGCCACACACGCCTTGTCGCCAGGCGCGGCAAGGTCTTCGGCCAGTTGGACGAGGAAATGGGTGCGCCGCGGCCCTGGCGCGGACCTGTTGTGGGCCTTGATGATGGCCGGCAGGCGCAAAAATCCTTTGGATCGCCGGGGCGTCCCCAAAAAGCCCACTGTGAAGGCGGACGGCACCTCGCCGGTTTTTGTCGCAAGGGACAGTTCCAGCGGTGGATCAAGGGTTTGGACCGGCATGCCGAGGGCATCGGACAAGGTGTGTGCCACACGGCGGGACCAGCCGTAGACGACGGTGGTGGCCCGCTCCGCATTGAGCGCGGCCACAGCGCCCGTCAGCTTGTCGATGGCGCCGATCCGCTCCGCATTGGGCAGCGCCCCATCCATCCAATTGACGGCAATATGGACGAAGGGCCGCTCGTCCTCAGGGATCTTCGCCACAAGGTCGATGACAATGGCAAAGGTCGTGGCATCGGCAAGGGGCAGGAAAAGGTGCTTGTTGGGCGTATGGCGCATCCCGTTGAGGATCCACCCCAAACGCTCGCGCAGGTTGGCAAATGATGCGGCAAACGCCTCGTCGTCCATGTCCGCCATGTGGTGGACGCAGTGCTCGAACCCTGCGCCGCCGAACGCAGCGCTGCTGTGGTGGCCGATGGTGGTGAACGGGATCTTCATGCGTTCGGCGCAGTTGGCGACGCGAATCGCCAGATCCTCATGGGCACCGTGGCGACCGCCAATGGACGGATCGGCCATCACGAACGTGGGCTCGTTCAACCACAGACTGGTGGCATGCTCAGGAAAAGCGGCGCGGCGCAGCAGCGCCTCCTCGATCTCCGAGACAGGCAGGCGCGACCACGTGGGATCAAGGGTCAGCGATTTTGAGCCGACGCTAAAGCGATCCTTATGGGGGACACGGCTCAACCGCTTAAGCATGGCTGACATGGTTCATTGATGTCGGTCGCCGAAAAGTGGCGAACCTTGAGGGAAAACAAAGACATGGACACACACACTCTGGCCGGCGCGTAAGCGCCAGGGAAAACACGTCAAAAGTAACAGTGTTCCTGCGCAACGCTGTTGCAGCAGAACGCACCAATCCATCGATCACCGAACCATCCACCCAAATAGGGATTACCGCCGGCATTGCGCACGGACCAACCTCCGACCGCAACCCTTGGCACAGTGATGCCATAGATTGACACGCAAAGCCAAGAAATCAACATCGCGTTGCCGTGTCACACCATATAACAGCCACAATTTTATTTACGAACAATTAGCAATCTCTTGTTGCCATGTTTGATTGACGCAACAGTGATCCGATTCGCCACAGACCGGTCATGGCCCGCTCGGCCGCCGCCAAGAGGTGCCGTCCCATGGACGCACGCCGCGGGGGCTTGCCCAAAACGCTCCGTGCGCACATCACAGACCCCAACAAAGCCCTCTTGATGGGGATTGTCGCCCTCTTGGCTCCGCCTGGCCACCCAGGGCCGGTCCATGGTGTGGTCTACTGGGTCAACGGCACGTCAGGCCTACGCCTTAGGTGTGGGCATCGGGTACACAGTGGCTCGCAGGGGCGAGCGGGTGGAGATTGTCATGGCACGAGCACAAACAAAGTCCTCCAGCGCAGCCAGCCTGTGGCCCTGGCCGGGCAACCTCTTCCTTATGCTCCTGGCTGCATGGCTCATCTACATGGGCACGGTGGCGGAGCTGGAGGACGTCAAGACCGCCTTCTACGGGCTCGCAGGGGTGACCGGCGTTGTCCTCCTTCTGGGGCTGCGCAAAGCGTTCGATCCGTCGCGCCGGTCGGCAAGCGCTGGCCGGTCAAACATCGACGACGCCGACGACCCCTTCGACCCTGCCATTGCCCGCGCCGTCCCCATCCAGCGCATGGGCGATGACGGCACCGAGATCGACCAGACCGCAGGCCTTCCCATGAACCAGCGCATGCGCGCCGAGCGTGGCGTCGATGCAGCCTCCCTCGCCGCCACGCCATCCCCGATCCCACCGGCGACGCCATCGCCCGTGGTGCCTGAGGGCAAACTCAGCAGCAAAGACATGGCCGATGCCATGCGCAAGCTTGAGCTGCGCCTCCACCAGCAGCACCAGGAAAAGGCAGCGCACATTTCCTCCGTCAGTACCGCCGTCATGGAGGAGATCTCACGGCTGAAGGAGGATGCGGGGCCCTCGCTGGATGAGGAGAAGCTGGCCGAGCACCTTGAATCCTATCTCACCGTCTCGGCCTTCAACAACGCCGTCAATGCAAGGATCATCCCGCGCGTGGAGGAGATGGTCCGCAGCCAGATTGAAGCGGCACTCAATGCTGAGGTGATGCGCGAGGCCCTAGCCCCTGCCCTCGGCGATGCCGGCCAGCGCCTTGCGGCCGTGGAAGCGCGCCAAAGCGATGCGGTGGAGGCGACCACCAGGGATTTCGCGCTCCTGCGCGAAGAGGCCCGCCTCGGGCGCGAGTTGGCGGAAAAGGCCGTGCGCATGGCTGCCGCACGGGCAGAGGGAGACGGATCCACAGTCGACCCAGGCCCCATCACCGCCATGCTGGACGATCTGCGCACCACCCAGTCGGCCGACAGGCAAGCGCTGCAGGAGGTCAAGACCAGCCTTGACGGTCTTACAAGCCGCCTCTCAAGCGAAGGCGGCGGCGTGCCTGCGGGGCTGAAGCAAACCATCCAAGCCCTCAACAGCAAGGTCGACGACGTGCGGGCCCGCCTGGCGGAGACGGACCGGCGCATCGCCGATGTGAAGGACGACCAGGCCGCCACACAGCAGCACGTCGCCAAGATGGGCGAGCACTACCAGGAGATGATGCGCCGGCTCGACCTTGTGGGCACCTCCATCGCAGGCTCCACCGCCCAGGAGGTGAAGACCGACGTGGAAGCCCTGCGCGATGCACTGACCACAATCATTGAACAAAACCATGACATTCGCGCCCAGCAGGAGGTGTTGAGCGCCCGCTTTGATGCCCCAACGCGGGTGGAAATCGACCCCGGCAAATCCTGACACTGACGGGCGCCGACCCCATCGGCGCGTTCCTTGACTTGCCCTCGGTCCACCCGTACCAAATCCGCTAAGCGAAATGCCGTTTCGCGTTTGCGACGGCACCCAAAACAAGCCCGCTCAGAGCGGGCGCGGGGAAACGGGAGGGATGCAAGGTGAGGATCGGTTTGACGGCAGCCGCATGCGTTTTTGCGCTTGCAGCACAAGGCGCGTTGGCGGCGGACGACATCGACCTGCCGCGGCAACTGTCCTGGACGGCCTATGACACAGGCTCAGCCGGCTACAACCAGGCCGTTGCCATCGGCGCCGCGCTGCAGGACGCTGTGGGCACAAACTTGCGCGTGCTTCCCGGCAAGAACGATGTGTCACGCACCGAGCCGCTGCGCCGCGGCCGCGTCAACTTTTCAGCCACAGGCGTCGGCGGCAGCTTCATGGCCCAGGAAGGCGCCTTCCAGTTCGGCGCCGAAAACTGGGGCCCCCAGCCCATCCGCGTCCTTCTTGCCAACAATGGCGGGGCCATCAACCTTGCCGTCGGCACGGCAGGCGACCTCGACATTGCGTCCTATGAGGACCTGAAGGGCAAACGCGTGGCCTGGGTGGTGGGCGCACCGGCGCTCAACGTCAACACGGAGGCCTACCTCGCCTATGCGGGCCTCACCTGGGACGATGTGGAGCGGGTGGACTTCGGCGGTTACGGCGCGTCCTGGAAGGGGTTGATGGACGGCAAGGTGGACGCTGCCTTCGCCTCCACCAACTCAGGCCTTGTCTATGAGGCGGCCACCAGCTCGCGCGGCCTTTATTGGCCCCCCATCGACCCTGAAAACACCGAAGGGCTGGAAAGAATGCAAAGCGTTGCGCCTTTCTTCGTCCCCAACACGGCCACCGTCGGCGCCAACATTGATGGCGGCGAGCCCTATCAGGGTGCCGGCTACGCCTACCCCGTCCTTGTGGCAACGGCCGAGACCGACGCCGACCTTGCCTACAACATGACAAAGGCCATGGTGGAGCTGTTCGACGCCTACAAAGGCAAGGCGCCCGGCATCAACGGCTGGGCCATCGACAAGCAGGACTTCACCTGGGTGGTGCCCTACCACGATGGCGCGATCCGCTACTTTAAGGAGGCAGGGCTGTGGTCGGACGAAGCACAGACCCACAACGACACCCTCATTGCCCGCCAAGCCGCCCTTTCCGCCGCCTGGGAGGCCTTGAAAGCGCAAGACCCTGACGATTGGCAGGCCGCTTGGGAAGAGCACAGGCGCAAAGCGCTTGCCGACGGCGGATTCCAGGTGGTGTTCTAGCGCCCTGACACCGGCCTGTGCCGCGCCCGTGCGCGGCCCCACCTGCCGTGAGCCAGTCCCCCGCCGACACCACCGCACGGACCGACAGCGTCAGCGGCGCTGCACGCCTTGCGGTTATCTTGGGAACGGTGGCGGGCGTCGCGCTGGTGGTCCACCAGCTCTTCAACATCCAGCTCTTCGGCCTCGTCCTCATCGACGGGCAGTACCTTTATCTCCTCGGCGGCCTCTTTCTGTCGCTAAGCTTTCTGGTGTTCCGCTGGACAGGCCAGAAGGGCGGCACCCCCTCCCTTCTCGATTGGGCGTTAAGCGCCGGCGCTGCCGCTGCCACCGTCTATCTGGCAGCCACAGCCCACACGAACCTTGCGCAAGGGTGGGAGTTCGCAGCCCCTGAAATGGCGCGGTGGATTGCGGTCGGCTTCTTCCTCTTGATCCTTGAGGCAACGCGGCGGGCCGGGGGCACGGTCCTCTTTGTTATCGTGACGCTGTTTGCCCTCTACCCCACCTTTGCAGGGTGGGTGCCGGACCCGTTCTCAGGCTTCCAAAGCCCGTTCATGGACGCGATCCCCTACCACATCTACTCCTCCGAAAGCTCCTTCGGCATCCCCATGAAGGCGTTTGGCGGCATCGTCATCGGCTTCATCGTGTTCGGCGCGGTGTTGCAGCGCACCGGCGGCGGCGTCTTCTTCAATGACCTGGCGCTGGGGCTTGTGGGCCAGTTTCGCGGCGGGGCGGCCAAGGTCTCCATTTTTGCCTCAGGCTTCATGGGGTCCATGTCCGGGAGCGTCATCTCCAACGTCCTGTCCACAGGGGCTTTTTCCATCCCCGCCATGAAACGCACGGGCTTTTCGGCCCGCACGGCCGCCGCGACGGAAGCTTGCGCCTCCACCGGCGGGGTTCTGATGCCCCCCGTCATGGGCGCCACAGCCTTCGTGATGGCCTCCTTCCTCGCCCGCCCCTATGCAGAGATCGCGCTCGCCGCGGCCATCCCCTCGCTCCTGTTCTACTTTGGCCTGTTTGCGCAGATCGATGCCTATGCCGCCCGCCGCGGCCTGAAAGGGATCGCGCGGGCCGAGCGCCCGCCCCTCTCGCAAACCCTTCGCACCGGGTGGGTCTATATTGCCGTCTTCGCCTTCCTCATCACCATGATGGTGGGTCTGAGGTGGGAGACGGCAGCCCCCTTTTACGCCACCCTTGCCCTCCTCCTCGTCAATCAGGTCCTTCCTTCACAGCGGCTGAACCTGAAGAAAGCGGGCGACCTCATGGTGGGGGTGGGCATGGCGCTTGCCGAACTGACGGCGGTGCTCCTTGGCGTCGGCCTCATCGTCGGCGCGTTTTCTGCGACGGGCCTTGCCGGCACCCTCGTCAACGAACTGATCTTCCTCGCCGGAGACAGCACCCTCGTCCTTCTCATCATGGGGGCGCTCACGGCCTTTGTGTTCGGCATGGGGATGACGGTGACGGCCTGCTACATCTTCCTCGCCGTGGTGTTGGCCCCTGCGCTGGAGGCTGGCGGGCTGAACCAGCTCGCCGTGCACCTCTTCATTTTGTATTGGGGGATGGTGAGCTACATCACCCCGCCCGTTGCCCTTGGCGCCTTCGCGGCGGCCACCATGTCGGGCTCCAACGCGTTGAAAACGGGGCTTGAGGCCATGCGCCTTGGCGGCGTCATCTACATCGCCCCATTCTTCTTCGTCCTTAACCCTGCATTGATCGGCCAAGCGCCTGCTGGCGAGGTGGCGGTTGCCCTCTCCACGGCGCTCATCGGGGTGGCGTTCCTGTCCATGGCGCTGCAGGGCTTCATCAGCTTTGCCGGCTCGTTGGACGGGGGCGCCCTTGGCTGGCTGATGCGGCTGATGCTGTTCGTGGGTGGGCTCTTGTTTGCCGTTCCCGCCCTGCCCGCCTTCGGCCTTACCCACCTGCAGCTTTCCTTGGCGGGGCTCGTCGTCAGCGTGCCGCCCATCCTGTTTGCTTTGCGCAACGGGCGGGCCGCTGTACACGAGAGCCCATCATGACAACGTCCTCCTGGGTGCACGACCTCATTGCCGGCAAACCTGCCGATGCCGTTGCCATCATCGATGGGGATGGGCAGCGCGCCACCTACGGCGCCTTAGAGGCAATGTCACAGACCCTTGCCGATGCTCTTGCAAGCCACGGTGTGCGCGGCGGCGACAGGGTCATGCTGATCTCGGAAAACTCCATCCCTTACGGCGTTGCGATCCTTGCCATCAGCCGGCTCAAAGCCTGGGTGCTGCCGGTGAACGCCCGCCAATCACCTGATGAGATCAGCGCCATCGCCGCCCACGCCGACGCGCGCTGCATGATTGTCACCCACACCACGTCACCGGCCGCCGCCCACCATGCGGAGCGGTTGGGCGCGGCCACCCTCACCGATCTTGACTGCGGCCCCATCAAGGTCACGGCCATCGACGCGAGCACGCCCGAACCGGTGGAGGACGACCCCGCCACACAGGTGGGCGCGCTCATGTACACCACAGGCACCACCAGCGCGCCCAAAGGCGTCATGCTGACCCACGCCAACCTTGTGTGGAACGCTGAGATTTCCGCAGGTCTGCGCAACATGACTGCGGACGATCTTGTGCTCGGCGTCCTGCCGGGCACCCACATCTTCGGCTTCTCCTCGACCTTCCTCGCCTCGCTTTATGCCGGCTGCGCCATCCGCTTCATCCCGCGCTTTGACCCTGGCGCCGTGCTCGACGCCTTTGCCGATGGGGCCTCTGTCATGCCGGCGGTGCCGCAAATGTATGAGCGCATCCTCACCCACATGGACGCCACCGGCCGCAGCCTGTCGGCCCCTCGCCTCCACTACATTTCCGCAGGTGGGGCCCCCCTCGACCCGGACTGGAAGGAGCGCACAGAAAGGGTTTTCAACCTCCCTCTCAACAACGGCTACGGCTTGACGGAGACCTCGCCCAGCGTGGCAAGCACCCCTCAGGCGCGCCCCCGCACGGACACATCCGTCGGCTACGCTGTGCGCGATGTGTCCCTTGCCATCAAAAACCCAAACGCCAACGGTGTGGGCGAACTCCTCATCAAGGGGCCTGGGGTGATGAAGGGCTACTATCGCAACCCCGACGCCACCAGGGCCGTCCTGGAAGATGACGGCACCCTCCACTCCGGCGATCTGGCACGCATGGAAGAGGATGGGGCCCTTTTCATCGTGGGGCGTACGAAGGAGCTGATCATCCGCTCAGGCTTCAACGTCTACCCGCCCGAGGTGGAGGCGATGCTGACCAAGCATCCCAACGTCCTCCAGGCCGCTGTGGTGGGCCGCCTCAAAGGGGGCAACGAGGAAATCCTCGCCTTCTGCCTGACCAAGGGCGCGGTGGAAGAAAGCCCTTTGAAGGACTGGCTGCATGACCGGCTGGTCGCCTACAAGGTGCCCCAGCACATCTTCCTTGTTGAGGATTTTCCCACCGCCGCCACAGGCAAGATCCTCAAACACAAGCTGATCGACCACTTCTCACAAACCATCGCCGCACGGGATGCGGCCACAGGAAGCGCCCCATGAGTGACAGTCCGGCAGACCCCAAGCTGGTGGTGGAGCGCGATGGCCGCGTCGGCCTGATCGGCATCGACAATCCGCCCGTGAATGCTGCCTCCACAGCAGTGCGCCGCCAGTTGCTGGACGCCATCAAGGCCTTTGCCGCCGACCCCGCCGTCAACGTCATCGCCCTTTATGGCTGCGGGCGCACCTTCATTGCAGGCGCCGATATTCGCGAGTTCGGCAAACCGCCCCAGGAGCCTTTGCTCCCCACCGTGTGCAATGCCATCGAAGCGTGTGCCAAACCCGTCGTCACAGTCCTTCACGGCACCACCTTGGGCGGCGGGCTGGAGGTGGCGCTTGCCTCCCACACCCGCGTTGCCCTGCCTGGCACACGCATGGGTCTTCCTGAGGTGACGCTCGGCCTTCTTCCCGGCGCCGGCGGCACACAAAGGGCGCCGCGCCTTGTGGGGGTTGCAGCAGCGCTCGACCTTATCCTCACCGGCCGGCCCATCGACCAGGACAAGGCCTTTGAGCTTGGCCTTGTGGATCAGGTGGTCACAGGCACACCGCGGGAGGCGGCCCACAAGGCGGCAATGGATGTGCTTGGCCAGGGCCTTCCCTTCCGCCGGACCGGGCTTATCGATGTATCGCCCGACCCCGACGCCATCGTCGCCGCGGTGGAGCGGGTTGCCGCCACATCGCCCCACCTTTTCAGCCCGATGAAGTGCATTGAGGCGGTGGTGGCAAGCGAGATGCCCATCGGCCAAGGCCTTGCCACCGAGCGCGCACTCTTCAACGAGTGCCTACAAAGCCCGCAGCGGGCAGGCCTGATCCACGCCTTCTTCGCCGAGCGTGCTGTCGCCAAGATCCCTGAGGCCGGCGTCACCCCGCGGGACATTGCAAGCGTTGCGGTGATCGGCGGGGGCACCATGGGGTCAGGCATTGCCACAGCCGCCCTTCTCGCCGGCCTCCCCGTCACCCTCGTGGAGCGGGACGAGGCAGGCCTTCTGCGCGGCACCAACACCATCGAGACCAACCTCCAGGGCGCGGTGAAACGCGGCAAGCTGACGGACGAGGCGCGCAACACACTCCTGTCGGACAGCCTCAACCGCAGCACCGACATCGGCGCCGTCGCCTCGGCCGACCTCATCATCGAAGCGGTGTTTGAGGACATGGGCGTCAAGAAGGACCTCTTCGCCACCCTCGATGGTCTCGCCAAGGAGGGGGCGATCCTTGCCTCCAACACCTCCTATCTCGACATTGACGAGATCGCCTCGGTCACCGAACGACCGCAGGACGTTGTGGGGCTGCACTTTTTCTCTCCCGCCCACATCATGCGCCTTGTGGAGGTGGTGGTGGGCAAGGCCACGGGGCCGGATGTGGTCGCCACAGGCTTTGCCCTTGCCAAGAGGCTGAAGAAAGTCGCAGTGCGCGCCGGGGTGTGCGACGGCTTCATCGGCAACCGCATCCTCTCCCAGGAGCTCAAAACCCTCGACCATATGGTGCTGGACGGTGCCGCCCCCCACCAGATCGATGCTGCGCTGGAAGGGTTCGGCTTTGCCATGGGCCCCTTCAAGGTCATCGATCTTGCAGGGCTCGATATCGGCTTTGCCACCCGCAAACGCCGTGCCGCCACCCGCCCCGCGACGGAGCGGTATGTGAAGGTGGCCGACATCATCTGCGAGCGGGGTTGGCTCGGCCGCAAGACCGGCAAAGGGTATTATGACTATGCCGGCGACACCCCCGCCCCGAACCCCGAGGTGGCCGACATCATTGCCGCCGAGCGGGCCGCCGAAGGCATCACCCCGCGCGCCTTTTGCGATGAGGAGATTGTGGCGCGCACACTGACGGCGATGGTGAGCGAGGCGACCCGCATCGTGGACGAGGGCATTGCCCTTCGCCCGGTGGACATCGACGCGGTGTTCCTGCTCGGCTACGGCTTTCCGCGCCATCGCGGCGGGCCCATGCACTATGCCGACACCATCGGCGCCGCCACGCTGGTGGACAGGATCGAGACCTTCGCCAAGAGCGACAGCCAGTTCTGGCGCGTGCCGCCGCTCCTTGTGAAGATGGCCGCCGAGGGCACCACCTTCGCCGACCTCAACGAAAGGGGGTAGACGGTGGACCTGTCCTACAGCCCCGATGAGATCGCCTTTCGCGAGGAGGTGCGCCAGTTCCTCTCCCACCACCTGCCCCAGGACCTTGCCCACAAGGTGCGCACAGGCAAGACGCTGGCAAAGGCGGACATGGAGCGCTGGCACGCCATCCTCAACAATCGCGGGTGGCTCGCCATCACCTGGCCCAAGGCCCATGGCGGCACAGGCTGGACCCCGGTTCAAAGGCACCTGTTTGAGGAAGAGTGCTGCCTTCACCATGCCCCGCGCATTGTCCCTTTCGGGCTCAACATGCTGGGTCCGGTGCTCCTGAAGTTTGGCTCGGAGGCGCAAAAGACCGCCATTTTACCGCGCATCCTGTCAGGCGAGGACTGGTGGTGTCAGGGCTATTCGGAGCCTGGCGCGGGGTCCGATCTTGCTAGCCTCAAAACCCGCGCCGTGCGGGAGGGCGACCACTACATCGTCAACGGTCAGAAGACGTGGACCACCCTTGGCCAGCACGCCAACAAGATCTTCTGCCTTGTGCGCACCCGCACAGACGGCAAACCCCAGGAGGGCATTTCCTTCCTTTTGGTGGACCTTGCAACGCCGGGGGTGGAGATGCGCCCCATCCGCCTCATCGAAGGGGGGTTTGAGG
>JBCDCF010000060.1:0-11213 GCA_039182345.1 Pseudomonadota bacterium | reverse complement strand
GAACGACCCCTGATGGAACTTTCGCCACATTTCTAGATGATGCGCCGGCTTGAGTCATCTCATGCCCCTATTGTGAAATATATCTCCATCGACATTGATGAATGTTTAGGTACTCGAGCCCCAACGGCTGTCATCTTTGATTGACAATCCATCGTTTTCGGCCATGCTTCTTGCGGTCCCCGTGGCTGTGGGCCGACACCGAAGGACCGCCTGTGAACGCTCCGCCGCGCCAGAGCCCGAAGCGACCCGGCCCTGTCACCGTGCGCCTGGTCAACATGCCGGTGTCGGGGGTGGAGCGCCCGTCCATCGCGCTGGGGCTCTTGCAGTCGATCCTCCTGAACCATGGCCTCGCCACGGACGTCCTTTATCCAAACCTCTGGTTCATGGACTATTTCGGCCTTGAGACCACGCAGACGCTGATCTCCATCAGGCCTGAAGACGCTGTGGTGGACTGGATTTTCGGCGCCGCCGCCTTCCCCGACTTTGCCCCGGACCATGAGGCGTATCTTGAGCGCCTGCAACCGGTTGCCCCGCAACTGGCGGCCAACGGGCTGACGAAGGAGCGGCTGCTGGCCCTGCGCGACCAGGCGGTCGCCTTTACCGACTGGACGGCCCGCAAGATTGCCGCGCGCCAGCCGAAGATTGTCGGCTGTACGTCGATGTTTCAGCAGCACGTGGCCTCCCTTGCCGTGCTGCGCCGCTTGAGGGAGATCGCGCCCGACATCGTCACCGTCATGGGCGGGGCCAACTGCGAGTCCGTGATGGGCCGCACCACCCACGCCCAGTATCCTTGGGTGGACTATGTGGTGTCCGGCGAAGCGGACCAGTTCATCTGTGAGCTGATGGACAAGATCGTGGCCGAAGGCCGCGACATTGGGGCCGACGATCTGCCCTTTGGCGTGTTCGCGCCGGTCCACAGGCACGTCGGCTATCCCACCACCACGGCGGGGGACGGGGCGCCCCGCGCGGTGACGGAGGACATCCGCGACCTGCCGCTGCCCGTCTACGACGACTACTTTGCCGAACTCTCAGGCTCGCTTTATGCCGGCCTCATCAGCCCTGGCCTTCCCATGGAGTTTTCACGCGGCTGCTGGTGGGGGGCGAAAAGCCACTGCACCTTTTGCGGCCTGAACGGCGGCAATATGAGCTACCGCGCCAAACGCCCCGAGACGGTGGTGGCGGAGATGGCCGAAATGGTCCGCCGCCACGGCACCCGGCGGATCGAGGCGGTGGACAACATCATGGACCTTGCCTACTTCCGCGCCGTCCTGCCAGATCTTGCTGCGCTGGAAGAGCCTTACGTCCTCTTCTTCGAGACCAAGTCAAACTTGAAGAAGGCGCAGATCAAGGCGTTGGCAGATGCCGGCGTTCACTGGATCCAGCCGGGGGTCGAGAGCCTCCACAGCAAGGTTCTGACGTTGATGCGCAAAGGCTGTACGGCCGCGCAGAACGTTTTACTGCTGAAGTGGTGCCGGCAGTATGGCGTGCGGGCAAGCTGGAGCATCATTTCAGAGTTTCCTGGCGAGGAGGACGCCTGGTATGAGGAGATGGCCACCTTCATGCCGGCGCTCTTCCACCTTCAGGCAGGGGTCACGGTGCCGTTGCGCTATGACCGCTACTCCCCCTACTTCACCCGGCCCGACAGCTACGGCCTGTCGCTGAAGCCGGCCGAGCTTTACCGCTACGCCTACCCCATCGATGCGGCGGCGATGGCCGACCAGGTCTACTTTTTCCAGGACGATGCCCCTGCCCCCACCGCGCAAGAGCGTCCTGGCCTCAGAGCCGTGCGGCGCCGCATCCTTGAATGGCGGCGCGTCTGGCGGGATGGGCCGCCCCCTGTCCTTGATATGCACGACACGGCGGCAGGTCTCGTGATCGAAGACTCCCGTCCTGGCGGCATCGGCATGACGCTGGAAGGGGCCGCACGCGCCATGATGCTGGCCGCTGACGATGGCCCGCCCGAGGGCCGTGTGTTCGACCATCTGGAGAAGGCTGGTTTTCATCACGCTGAGGCACAGGAAGCTGCCGACAGGTTGATCGAGGCGCGGTTGATGGTGCGGCTCGATGGGCGGCTGATCTCCCTGGCGCTCACCAAGCCGCACAAGAAGATCCCGGCGCCGTCGGCCTTCCCCGGCGGTCATGTGGCGAAGGGCAAAGGCCTTGTGGAACAGCTCCTCGCCGCCGTTTGACGTGGCCGACAGGCCTTGTGGGCCGACAGGCTTTGGAGCCTCCCACACGGTGAGGCTGGCCGAGCCCCTCCCCCTCACGTGCGGGCGCACCCTGCCCGTGGAGGTGGTCTTCAACACCTATGGCACCTTGTCCCCTGCGCGCGACAATGCCGTCCTGGTGCTGCACGGGCTGACGGGGGACCACCATGCCGCAGGCCCGCCCCGGGCCGATGGGGGCAAACCCGGCTGGTGGGACGCTGCCATCGGCCCCGGCAAGGCGCTTGATACCGACGCACTGTGCGTAGTCTGCCCCAACGTCATCGGTGGGGCCGCATCCACAGGCCCGTCCTCTTTGGACCCTGCGACGGGAAAGGCTTACGCCCTCACCTTCCCCGTGGTGACGGTGGCGGACATGGTGGCCGCGCAGATCAAGCTGGCCGACGCCCTTCAGATTGCCCGCTTTCACACGGTGATCGGCGGGTGCTTCGGCGGTTTCCAAGTGCTTGAGTGGTTGGCGCAGGCGCCAGACCGGGTGGACCGCGCCGTGGTGATCAGCGCCACCGCCAAGACCAGCGCCCACAACACGGCATTGTGGGCCGTCTTGCGCGCGGCGATTATGAGCGACCCTGCCTTTAAGGACGGGCAATACGGCACTGAGCAGCCCGCATCAGGCATCGGCCTTCTGGCAATGACGGGCGCACTCTTCTGGATGAGCCGGGAGACCTTGGAGAACCGCTTCGGCACCCGCACGGTGGACGGAAAGGCCCCCCGCTACACCCTCGACACCGATTTTACCGTCGAAGATTTTCTGGACCGCGTGCGCCAGAATGCGGCAAGCGGCCACCTTGATGCCAACAGCCTCATCTACCTCACAAGGGCCATCGACTACTTCGACATGGCGCGGGACCATGGCTCGCTCCGGACGGCCTTTGAGGGGGTGCGCGCGCCGGTCCTTCTTGTCAGCTACGCCTCCGACTGGCGCTATCCCGCCGAGGAGATGGCCGAGATTGCAGCGGCGATGCCTGATGGAACGGTGCAGCACGAGGTGCTTGAAAGCCCTTTGGGGCACGGCGCCTTCATCTATGAATTTCAGACCCTTGCGCCACTCTTGAAAGCGTTTGTGGAGGCCCCTGTCACGCCGCGATGAGGTGGTCGATGGACATGATGGCCTCGCCCATCATCGCTGCCCCCACATCGTGTTGCGTGCAGCGCGTCAACCCCGCGGCATCGGCGGCGGCCCTGTGAACACCAATCTCCATCAGGTACTGGCGGGACAGGCCGTGGGCGGCATCAAGGCTTGTGATGAGGCTGCGGCCGACGCACTGACCGGCCTTGATGGGGTCCACCGTGTGGGCTTCGATGGAGATCATCCCATGCTTTTGGATGAGCGGCCGCCAGTCTGAAAACAGGGCGACCAGCGCGCCAAAAGCCTCGTCGGTGGGGATCAGCCTGCCTGAGGGGTCGACGAACACCGCGCGGCTTGTTGGTGCGGCCAACATTGTGGCTGGCGGGCGATGGGTGCGGTTGTGGAGCACGGACTTGTTGATGTGGAGGGCGTCCACAGGGTCCATACCCGCCTCAGCCAGCGTTGCGGCAATGGACTGCGGGTCGCCGATATCGCCCTCAACGGCAAGGCTCGGCGTGTCGAGCACGGCAAGACGGGCCTGGGTGCTGCGCCGCGCCACAGCCGTGTACTCCACCCCCACCAGCATTAAAGGATGGGTGGCAAGGTGCTGGCCGCGCGCGGTGGATGTAATGGCCTTGAAGGCTTCAACCAGGACCGTCCCATCCCCCGATCCCGTGTCGACTATGGCCGAAGGCTGGGTCTCCAACGGTCCCTCGAACAAAGGCAGCAGCGCCTTCACAAACGGGTCTTTGCAGGTCGCTGAAAAGACGTTGCCTGAAAAGGCGATGTCGAGCGCCCTGTCCACATGGCGCTCCTCACCACCCTGCGCCACGGACGGGGCGCCGTTGCCTGTGATGATGGCGCCTGTGGCGGCAAAGGTGGGAAGGTAGGAGAGCGGATAGGCGTACTGCGCCGCAAGCGGGATGGCCTTGTGCCCCATGTCGGTGAGGGTTGCCGTGCCCGCCTCCACCAAGCCTGCAGCCGCCAGACATGCGGCGCCGTTCGAGCCGACGGGCAGGGGGGCGGACGGCGCCCTGCCCTGGCCGAACAGAATGTGGCACAGCGCGGCGACGGACGGACCCATGTGGTGGGCGCGGATCCGGTCCGGCCAATCCTCCTGAGGCGCCACGAACGGCGGGTCGTTGCCTGCAAGACGGTCCGATGCGTCCGCAATTCGCTGTGCCGCGCCGCGATGCCATTGCGGGTGCGCGGCAACGTTTTCGCCGAAGGGGGTGAGGGCAAACCCCTCCCCGTCAGGCACAACGATGGCTTGGGTGAGGAGAAGTTTCAAAGACAGGGCCGCGTCGCCAGGCGTCAATCCGTCGGCTTCAAGGTCGTGGGCGCGGACGGTTTGACGGGCAACGCGGCGGAACACCCCTTGTTCGTGCAGTGCTTCGATGAGAGGGCCTGCGGCAATCCCGTCGATGTGGTGGCACACCGCCTCCCAGGCTCTGGCAAAGCTCATGGCGCTGGGGTCACTGGACCTGTCGTTCCACCAGGCGGGCGAAGATGCCTTTCTTCTCCATCAGCTCTTTGTAGGTGCCCTCTTCGGCAACGGCCCCTGCGTCGAGGACGACAATCTTGTCCGCATCGACAATGGTCGACAGGCGGTGGGCGATCACCACCTGCGTTGAGGCCATGGCCTTAAGATTGTCCGTCACGAAGGCCTGGGTGACATTGTCGAGGGCACTTGTCGCCTCGTCCAGGATGAGAACCTTGGGTTTGCGCAAGATCGCCCGCGCAATCATCAGGCGTTGGCGCTGTCCGCGCGAGATCACGGCCGAACCGTCGCCCACCTGTGTGTTGAGGCCCATGGGCCAGCTCTTCAGCTCCTCGCCGAGACCGGCGGCGACCACTGCGGCCTCCACCTCGTCCATCGCGTAGGGCATGCCGCCGGCAACGTTGTCGTAGACCGAGCCTGACAGGAGCGAGCCGTCCTGAAGGACCACGCCGTAAAAGCGCCTGAGGTCCCACTGGTTGACGAAGCGAATGTCGTTGCCGTCCACGTAGACGCTGCCGGATTCAGGGGTTTCGAACCCCAGCAACAGCCTGACGATGGAGGATTTGCCGGCGCCCGAGGGGCCGACGATGGCCGTCATCTTGCCCTTCGGCGCGGTGAAGGAGACGTTGCGCAAGACCACTGGCCCGTCGCGGGTGTAGCGGAAGGTGACGTCGCGCAGCGCAATGTCTCCCTCCACCTTGGTGAGGTGACCGTAGCTCACCTGCTCTTCAGGCTCAGCGTCCAGAATGGGGCGCACGCGGTTGTAAAGTGGGTGGAGCATGTAAAGGAACAGCGTGCCACGGGTGGCGGAGAACATGGCCGCCGTGAACTGCCCCAGCGCCACGTTGAAGCTGATGAAGGCGGCGGTGGACAAGGTATCCGTCGTCTGCGGCACAGGCGGCGGATTGGCCTCGAAGAAGGCAAACAGGATCTTCATCTGAATGCCGATGGTGGCAAGGACGGCGATGGTGCTGAGGTAGGGAAACAGCGCCCGCACCACCACGAGGCGGTTGTTGAGAATGCGCTGGCGCATGGCAACGCGGGTGAGCTCGCGATAGTCGTTCAGCCAGCGCAGGAAGGCGCGCCTCTCGGCCCCTGCCACGCGCAGTTTGCCGATGGCCCCCACCATCTGAAGGACAATGCCTTGGATCTTGCCCGTCAGATCCAAGGTGCGCTGATTGTAAGACAGGATGTAGCGGCCAAGGATGACGGCAAAGAGCCCGAACACCGCCGCCACCAAAAACGCGATCACCGCAACACGCCAGTCGTAGTAGATCATCAGCCCAAAGCTGAACAGAACGCCGACGCTGCTTGCCAGGAGAAGACTTGCCGCTTGGCCGAGCGTGGCGCGCATCCCATCGATGCTGTCGGCGCGGTTGGCAAGGTCACCCGCCGTATAGGTGCGGAAGAACGGCGCCGGTAGGCTGAGGATGCGGATCCAGACGGCCGATTCCACACGGTTTTCCATCTGCCCTTCAAGGCGGAGCGCTGCGAGGGACTGGACGACCCCTGTCATGGTCGCCGCGGCCGCCACCACCAGGAGGAGCGTGCCGATCACCGCCACCTGGTTCAACTCGGCGCTTGGGATGATGGGGCTCATCAGCCAGCCGATGGCAATGGGGGTGACGAGGGAGAACAGCCCGCTGAGGATCAGGCAATAGACGATGTGGCGCACGTCCCGCGACGCACCGAACAGACTGAACTTGAACAGCCGCCAGGGGGAGAGCTTTCCGGCCGGCAGCGCCGTCATGAAGACGTGGGCGATGGGGTCGATGGTGGCCGCAAACGCCGCGCCCACCATCTGGGGTCCGCGCGGGGTCGCCACCTCATAGCCGCCGCCGGGGCGTGGGACCAACGCAAGGGGATGCCGGCCTTCGCGGGTAAAGCCCAGAAGCGGCCCGTGATCGCCCTCCCACCACCGCTCTTCAAGGGAGACTGTGCGGCTCAAGAGATTGTTGTTGCGGGCAAGAGCCTGGATGGTTTCGATCTCTCTCTCATCCTCGCCAGGCAAGTGCTCCTTCGGTTCTCCCGGTGCGCCGATGGCGTGGTAGAGGAGGTGGAAGGCCTCCGTCAGCGTGGTTTGCAGGCCGCCCGAGACGCGGGTGCGGTTGTCCACCAGGCGGGCAGTATCGTCCAACTTCGTGGCAAAGCGCTCTTCGGTGCGCTCGCGGGTGCGCACGGCACGGTGGACGCGGGCAGTACGGGCCGCATGAAGACGCTCCCGACCGACGGCGATGGCGCGGGCATTGACGGCATCAAGGGGCACTTGCCAGCGCGCTTCGGCATGAGGCGCAGGGGCGTCTTCAGGCGGGGCCGGCTGCGGGTGGGCGGCCTCCTCGCCAATGGCTGCGGTCAACCCCTCCACCCAGCCGGAAAAGAGTGCTTTGACAGGCTCGCGCCCTTCATCGGTCCCTGCATGGGCGCGCAACGCGTCCCGGGTGGTGGTGACGATCTCGGTGTCTTCGCTGGGGATCGCGACGACGCGGCTGTCCCCATCGCCGTCCGTCATAGCGTCCAAAAGGCCGCCTGCCTCCACCCGTGTGAGGAAGATGCGGCCCTCGGGCTCTGCCCACAAAAGGTCCACCGCGCCAGACAAGATGAGCCAGCACGCGCCCTTGCCTGCCACCGCGAATGCGTTGGAGGCGTCCACCACCGTCCGTGTGTTGGTGAGCGAAAGGGCCTGGGCGACGCCTGCGGCCGGTTCGGCCCATTCGGCCGCCAAGATGGCATCCAGCGCGCCTTCCCCGCCAAGAACGTCGGCAAGGACGTTCATCGCGCCGACACCAGTTCGGCATAAAGACCGCGTTCACGCATCAAGGCGCGGTGGCCGCCTTGCTCCACCACCTGGCCGTCCTTGATGACGTAGATCATCTCGCAGTCGCGGATGGTGGACAGGCGGTGGGCAACATTGATGGAGGTGATGCCGCGCCTTTGAATGTTGCGGTTGACGGTGGCCTCTGTGTAGGCGTCGAGGGCGGCGGTCGCCTCGTCCAGCACGATGATGGAGGGCTGGCGGGCAAGGGCGCGGGCAATTTCCAAGCGTTGGCGTTGACCGCCGGAGAAGTTGCGCCCGCCTTCCTGCACCTTCGCGCCGTAGCCGCCCGCCCGCTCGATGATGGTCTCGTGGATGCACGCATCCCTGGACCCTTCGACCACCGCCTCCCAGGGGGCAAGATCGTCCCACAAAGTGAGATTTTCAAACACCGTGCCGTCGAACAGGTAGATGTCCTGGTCCACCCAGGCGACCGAGGCGGTCATGGCTTGGCGGCCAACCTCGTGGATGGGCTTGCCGTCGTAAAGGACCACACCGTCGCTCGGCTGATAAAGACCGAGGATCAGCCGCAAGAGCGTTGACTTGCCGCTGCCGCTGGGGCCGACGAGCGCAATCCTCTGCCCGGGCTCGATGGAAATGTTCACGTTCTTGATGAAGGGCCGGTCGAGCTTGGTGAACGCAAAGCTGACATCGCGCAGTTCGATCCGCCCCGACAGGACCGCCCCTGGCGGGAGCGCCGGTGGCTGTGCACCAGGGGCCGGCGGCTTGGTGCGCTTGGGAAGAACGCGGCGCACCATCGCCTTCAGTCCGCGGGTTTTCGCAGGCGCCTGATCGACACCGAGCTGCGAGCTGACGAGGGGGTCAGCGGGCGACAGGAACACATCGTTCAGCCGGTTCACATGGCCCGTCGCCTCCTGAACCTTGGTGTTGAAGCCGATCAACTGGTGGACCGGGCCGACAAAGTGGCCAAGCAGCATCTGGAAGGCCACCAGCCCGCCGATGGACAAGGACCCGTCGATGATGAGGAGCGCGCCGACGCTCAAGACCGCTGCAGTGGTCGCAGCGCTCAAGAAGGTGGGCATGGCGTTCAACAGGACCGATGTGCGGTGAAGGCGCTGTGAGGTGGTGACCGAGTTGGTCTGATAGCCTGACCAGACGCGAAAGAAGTCGCTCTCCGTGCCTGTGGCCTTGATGGTCTCCATGGACTGAAGGCCGGCCATCGCCGCACCGGTGACCTTCGCACTGGTGTTGAGGAGGGAGGCGTTGAGGTCGCGCAGCCGCCTTTGCACCAGGCCGATGGCAATCATGTTGAGGGCGGTGAGGCCAAGGGCGATCAGCGTCAGCTCGGGGCTGAAAAGGGCAAGGATCAGCGCGTAGGCGGCCGCCGTCAGGACGTTGACGAAGATCTCCGGCATCGGCCCCGACAACAGGCCCGCCATGAAGTTGGCCGAGGACACCCGCGAGACAATGTCGCCCGCATAGCGCTGGGTGAAGAACATGATGGGCAGCTGCAACAGGTGCCACAGGAAGCGCGCCGACAGCGTGATGGCAAACTTCATCTGCAGGCGCAAAAGGACGGTCTGCTGAAACCACACGAGCGCCGCGTTGAGAATGGCCGCAATGACGAGCCCCAGTAGGAGCGGGAACAGCCAGCCGTCGAAGCGCTGAACCAGCACCTCGTCCACGAACACCTTCAAGAAGGCGGGCAGGAGGATGGCGGGCGCCACGGCCAGAAGGCTGATGGCGGCAATCATCACCAAGGCAAGGCGCGTCCCGCTGGTCCACTGCAACAGCGCTGTGAGGACATGGGCACGCTTGCCCCCTCGCTTGAAGGCGCGGGTGGGCTTCAGCGTGAGCGCGACGTGGGAGAAGGCCTCGTCAAAGTCCTTCCGCGAAACCGAGCGCCTGCCGCTTGCAGGGTCGTTCAAGTACACGCGGCCGTGGCTTGCTCCTTCCACCACGACGAAGTGGTTGTTGTTCCAGAACGCGATGAACGGCGGAGGCAGCTTCAGCGCTTGATCGGCAGTGAGCTGGAGGGCTTTGGTGTCGAGCCCATACTCTTTGGCAGCGCTGCGGATGTGGGAGACCTTCACCCCATCGCGGGAGACACCGCAGGCGACCCGCAGCTCCTCCAACGGCACGAAGCGGCGGTAAAAGCCCAACACCATGCCAAGGGCTGCGGCCCCGCACTCCATGGATTCCATTTGGAGGACGGTGGGGGTGGACACCCTTCGTGAGCGCCCTGCGAAGGTGCGCGCGCTCATGGAGAAGGGCCCTGGCGCCGCTCTGTCGCCCGCCCGCTCATTCGTTGCCGAACCAAGTTTGCAAGACGGGGATGACAAGGGCGATGGGCCTGCGCCGCCGCGTCTCCACCCGCACATCCGCCGTCGTGCCCGCAGTCAGTTGCACAGGCGGCCCCGCCGATGAGGTCCACCGAAACCCGCTTTCGGTGTTGGGGTCCTTTTCCAGTATCACGCGCACCTCGATGGGCGCGCCCGTTGCCATCAGCTGATCGACCAGCGCCTGGTTGCCAATAACGTTCATCAGCGCCGGCTCGGTGAGGGGAAGACGGCTGACCGCCACCACCGTGCCGCGGGCGGAACCATAGATGTTCCGCTCCACCGATGTGGGGGAGACTTCAGCGGTCATCCCAGGTTCCACCTGCTTGCCTTTCCCGATGGGCAGGTAGCCGCGCACGATGAGTGCGTTTTCGCCAGATTCGATGGTGGCAAGTTCATCGCCAGCATTCACCAAGGCGCTGACTTCGGTGGTGACCTCCGTGACAAGGCCTGCAGAGGGTGAGGAGATGGTGCCGCCAAACTCGATCTGGGCGTCAATGTCTTTGACGGCGCCCTCGGCATTGATGACGGAGATCTGTAGATCGGCCTGGTTCTTGTTCACCTGATCTTCGAACTCCACCTGATCCAGCTGCAAGGTGGCGAGGCGATCGTTGATCTCGCGGATGGACTGCTGCACCGCCACAAGGGCCTGAAATGCATCTTGCACCTGTGGCTGCGTGGTGAGGCCGCGCTTTATGAGATCTTGCTGGGAGGAATAGATCTGTTGGAGCTGTTCCTCGTTGACCTTCTGGCTGGCAAGGTCCGCGTTGAGGGACTTCAGCTCCTTGTCGAGGTTGCTGCGGCGACGGTCCACATCCTGGTCGGATTCGGTCTTGTAACGCTCAAACTCCTGCTGTTGGCTCTGATAGGAAGCTTGGGCGGCCGCGCGGCGTGCAGCCAGCTCTTGCTGATCGATGGTGAACAGACCGTCGCCCCGCTCAACGGTCTGGCCCAGTTCCACCAGAACGGCGGAGATGGTTCCCGTCGCGGTCGCCCTGATGTCGTAGTCGATGCCGCCTTCCAGCGCCAGGACGCCCTGTCCTTCCACATAAACGGTCAAACGCCCGAAAAACCCCCAGGCGATGATGGAGCCGATGCAAAGGCCGAGTACGGCAAGCAGCAGCCAGCTCGACGGCTTGGTGAGCTTGATGGCGCGGTTCAGCTGGTCGGGGCTTTGCAGCGGCCGGCGCGGGTTGATGTCGGCAACGCTCACGCCGCGCTCCTTCGCAAGGTTTTTGGCATGTGCCGTCCCATCACAGCGCCAGCACCAGGACGCCGGTTTGGATTGGAATGTGCGCGGCCGCAT
>JBCDCF010000059.1:0-11235 GCA_039182345.1 Pseudomonadota bacterium | reverse complement strand
GCCGTCACCGCCATGGAGTTGGACCGCGCGGTCGATGACGGACTGCGCCTGCTCGGTGGAGAAGAGCTTCGCCATGGCCGCCTCGCGGGTGATGCGCGGGGCGCCGCAATCCTTTGCCCAGGCGGCGCGATAGACAAGGAGGGCGGATGCATCAATGTCCACCGCCATGTCGGCGATGTGGCCCTGCACCATCTGAAGGTCGATCAAAGGCGCCCCTTGCACATGCCGCGTGGTGACGCGGTGCACCGCCTCGTCCAGCGCGCGCCGTGCAAAGCCAAGGGCTGCGGCGGCAACAGTGGAGCGGAAGACATCAAGCACTGACATGGCCACTTTGAAGCCGCTGCCGCTCTTGCCGAGGAGGGCGGACGCGGGGATGCGGCAATCCTTGAAGGTGAGCGTTGCGAGGGGGTGGGGGGCAATGGTGTCGAGCCGCTCCTCGATGGTCAGCCCCTCAACGTCTGCAGGCACCACAAAGGCCGACAAGCCCCTTGCCCCAGGCGCTTCGCCCGTGCGGGCAAAGACGGTGTAGACATGGGCGATCCCGCCATTGCTGATCCACGTCTTCTGGCCGTTCAGAACGAACCCATCGCCCTCGCGCTTGGCCGTCATGGTGGAGTTGGCAACGTCCGAGCCCGATTGCGGCTCGGTGAGGGCGAAAGCGGAAATGGCCTCCCCGGCGCGCACAAGGTCGAGCCAGGCGTCCTTTTGTGCCTGCGTGCCGAACAGGGAGATGGCGCCTGTGCCAAGCCCTTGCATGGCAAAGGCGAAATCGGCAAGGCCGTCGTGGCGGGCAAGGGTTTCGCGGATGAGGCATAAGCTGCGCACATCAAGGGGCGCATCGCTGTCTGGCGCGACGGCGGCGTGGGTCAGCCAGCCCCCTTTGCCAAGCTCGGTGACAAGGGCACGGCAGGCATCATCAGTGTTGGCGTGGTCGACGTGGGCAAGGTTCGCGTTCGCCCAAGCGTCGAGCGCATCGGCCAGCTCGCGATGCCGGTCCTCGAAAAAGGGCCAGGTGAGGAAGGTGCGGTCGGCCATCAGTTGCCCTCGAACACAGGCTTTTCTTTGGCGACGAATGCGTTGTAGGCGCGCTCGAAATCGCCTGTCTGCATACAGATGGCTTGGGCCTGCGCTTCCGCCTCGATGGCCTGCTCGATGGACATGGACCATTCCTGGTTCAGCATGGTCTTCGTCATCATATGGGCAAAATTCGGCCCTGCGGCGATGCGTGTGGCCATCGTCTGTGCCGTCTCCTCCAACGCCGCAGCTTCCACCACGGTGTTGTAGAAACCCCAGGCGGCGCCTTCATCCGCGCTCATGGAGCGGCCTGTGTAGAGGAGTTCGGCCGCCCGGCCCTGGCCGATGATGCGCGGGAGGATGGCGCACGCCCCCATATCGCACCCTGCAAGGCCGACACGGGTGAAGAGGAAGGCGCACTTCGCTTCAGGCGTTGCGATCCTGAGGTCCGAGGCCATGGCGATGATGGCGCCCGCCCCCACGCACACACCATCGATGGCCGCGATGATGGGTTTGCCGCAGTTGACCATGGCTTTGACGAGATCGCCCGTCATCCGCGTGAAGGTCAAAAGCTCCTTCATGCTCATCTTGGTGAGGGGACCGATGATGTCGTGAACGTCACCGCCGGAGCTGAAATTGCCGCCGTTGGAGGTGAACACCACAACGTCCACGTCGTCGGCGTAGACGAGATCGCGAAACCAGTCCCGCAGCTCAGCATAGCTGTCGAACGTCAGGGGGTTTTTACGGTCAGGCCGGTCCAGCGAGATGGTGGCAATGCGGCCCTCGATGCGGCATTTGAAGTGGGTCACGTCCGTGCGGGTCATGTCTTGTCTCTTTGGAGGGTCGCCATGCGGTCGAAACGGGCGGCAATGTCGGAGGCTTCGCCGGCGGTGAAGTCAGCCAGCATCTCATCGATCCAACGCTCGTGCTGTTCTGCCTGGCGGGCAAACTCGTCTCGCCCGCGCTTGGTGAGGCGCACGAGGGAGGCGCGCCTGTCGCCCGGGACGGGGACGCGCACCAGAAGGCCGTCGTCCTGAAGCCTGTCCACAATCCCCGTAACGTTGCCGTTGGAGACCCGCAGGACGCCCGATAGTTCGCTCATCTTCAGCCCCTCGTCGAAACGCGACAGGGCCGCCATCACATCAAAGCGCGGGAGGGTGGTGGCAAACTCGTTGCGCAGATTCTCGCGCAGTTCCGCCTCCACCACCCGGCTTGCCTTCAAGATGCGCAGCCACAACCGCAGCCGTGCTTTCGAGGCGGCATCGGTGCCGGTTGTGGTGGTGAGGCTCATATCTCACCGCCCGACAGGCTGAGGGCGTGGCCGTTGACGGATTTGGCCGCGTCCGAGCACAGCCAAAGGGCTGCCCCTGCCACCTCCTCGGTGGTGATGAAACGGCCCTGCGGGTTGCCTTTGGAGAGGGACTTTGCGGCGTCCTCTCGGTTCATGCCGGTCTTGTCGATTATGTTGGCGATGGAGCGCTCAAGCATCGGCGTGTCCACAAACCCTGGGCAAATGGCGTTGACGGTGATGCCTTTGCCGGCAAGCTCCACCCCAAGCGCGCGGGTGAGACCGACGACGCCGTGCTTTGCCGCGCAATAGCCCGACACGTAAGGGTAGCCCTTCAACCCGGCGGTGGAGGCAATGGCAATCATGCGGCCTTCGTGGGCGTCCAGCATGTCCCTCAGAGCCGCCTGCCAAACATTGAAGACGCCTGTGAGATTCACCTCTGTCATCGCCGAAAGGTCAGCCGCTGTCATCTTGGCAAAGGGGACGCTTGTGGCAGCCCCTGCGTTCGCAACGGCAATGGTGATGGGCCCGCGCTCACGCCGCGCCGCATCAAAGGCGGATGCGACCGTATCGGCCTTCGTCACGTCGCACACGGCATAAGGAAGGCCTTGTTCGGCAAGGGAGGCTTCCGTGCGGCCCATGATGGTGACCTTGGCGCCGGCTTTGGCAAAGGCGTGGGCGATGGCCGCGCCGACACCGGTGCCGCCGCCTGTCACCACCACATGGGTGTCGGTGAGCGTCATACCCGCGCCGCCTCAGCCTCGCGATCGGCAAGGCGCCAGCACTGGTCGCGGCCGGCCTCATAGGGGAGGGGCCAGGCCTCCTGACGATCGCCGATGGCGGTTGCCGCATGCAGTGTCCAGTAGGGGTCGGACAGGTGCGGACGGGCCAGGCACACAAGGTCGGCGCGCCCCGCCATCAGGATCGAGTTCACATGGTCGGCCTCATAGATATTGCCGACGGCCATGGTTTTGATGCCGCTGTCGTTGCGGATGCGGTCGGAGAACGGGGTCTGGAACATGCGCCCATAGACGGGCTTGGCCTGAGTGGAGGTCTGCCCCGCCGACACGTCGATGATGTCGGCGCCCGCGGCCTCGAACATGCGGGCGATCTCCACAGCGTCATCGCCGCTGATCCCATCATCGCCTGCCCAGTCGCTGGCTGAAATGCGCACCGACATGGGTTTGTCGTCCGGCCAGACCGCCCGCATCGCCTTGAAGACCTCCAAGGGGTAGCGCATGCGGTTTTCAAGGCTGCCGCCGTACTCGTCCATGCGGGTGTTCGACAAGGGCGAGATGAAGGACGAGATCAGGTAGCCGTGGGCGGCGTGCAACTCCACCATGTCGAAGCCGGCCCGCTCGGCCATTTGGGTGGCGGCGACGAAGTCGGCCTTCACCGCATCCATGTCGTCCCTGTCCATTGCCTTTGGAACCTGGTTCTCGTCAGACCAGGGAATGGCCGAGGCGGACAGGAGCGGCCAGTTGCCCTCCTTCAACGGCGTGTCCATCCCCTCCCAACCGATATTGGTGGACCCTTTGCGGCCCGAGTGGCCGATCTGGCTGCACACCTTTGCGTCGGTCTCTCGGTGGATGAACTGCGTTAGCCGCGCCCAGGCCGCCTCGTGCTCAGGGGTATAAAGGCCAGGGCAGCCGGGGGTGATGCGCCCCTCCGGCGACACGCACGTCATCTCGGTATAGACAAGGCCCGCCCCGCCCTTCGCCCGCTCGCCATAGTGGATGAGGTGCCAGTCCGTCGGCGTGCCATCCACCGCTTTATACTGGGCCATGGGGGAGACCACGACGCGGTTCTTCAACTCCATCCCGCGCAGGCGGAAGGGGGCGAACATGGGCGGGCGCACCGGGGCGTTGCTCTCAACACCGGCCTGTTCCATGAACCACTTTTCCGCCGAGGCGAGCCAGGCTGCATCCCGCTCGCGCAAGTTTTCGTGGCTGATGCGCTGGGAACGGGTGAGGAGCGAATAGTTCAGCTGCACAAGGTCAAGGTCGAGGTAGCGCTCAACCTCTTCAAACCACTCCATGGAGTTGCGTGCGGCCGATTGAAGACGCAGCACCTCCAGCCGACGGACTTCCTGATACTTGGCGAACGCTTCCTCAAGCGTGTCGCTTTCCACCACATAGTCGGCCAGAGCGATGGCGCTTTCCATGGCAAGCTTGCTGCCGGAGCCGATGGAAAAGTGCGCCGTTGCCGACGCATCGCCCAGGAGCACCACGTTCTTGTGGCTCCACGTCTCGCACAACACGCGGGGGAAGCGCAGCCAGGCGGACCCGCGGATGTGGTTGGCGTTGGTCATCAACGGATGGCCGCCCAGGTGATCCTTGAAGATCTCCTCGCAGATGGCGATGCTTTCCTGCTGGCTGATCTCGCCAAAGCCGTAAGCATCGAAGGTTTTTTGGCTGCACTCCACAATGAAGGTCGCCGTGTCATCGTCGAACTGGTAGGCGTGCGCCCACACCCAGCCTTTGTCTGTCTTTTCGAAGATGAAGGTGAAGGCGTCGTCGAACTTCTGGTGGGTGCCGAGCCACACGAACTGGCACAGGCGGGTATCGATGTCGGGCTTGAAGGTTTCGGCAAACTCCGACCGGGTCTTGGAGTTCAGACCATCGCAGGCGACCACAATGTCATAGTCGTCCATATAGTCCGATGCTGAGCCCACCTCGCTCTCAAACCGCAGGTCCACGCCAAGTTCGCGGGCACGGGCCTGCAAGATGAGCAGGAGTTGCTTGCGGCCAATGCCGCAGAATCCGTGGCCCGATGAGACCACGCGCTTGCCGTTCAGCACCGTTGCCACATCGTCCCAATAGGCGAAGTGCTCGCGGATGGTGGCAGCGCTCGCCGCGTCGTTGGCTTTGAGGTTGGTGAGGGTCTCGTCCGACAGCACCACGCCCCAGCCGAAGGTATCGTCAGGACGGTTGCGCTCGAACACGACCACCTCGGCGTCCGGCTTGCGCAGCTTCATGGAGATCGCGAAGTAAAGTCCGCCGGGGCCACCCCCCAAACAAGCGATGCGCATGGGCCTGCCTCTGTTGCCGATGGGTCCTGGCTGAACCTACGCGCGCTGGCCAAAAACTTCAAGCATGAATATTTCAAGCTTGAACTAAATGGCTGCCAAGCCGTGCCGAACGGCGTCAAACCGTCAGGGTTTTTGGGAAGGTTGGGGTGGGCCGTGCGACACTGCGGCCGTTAGCGGCGCTTGCGGGCCCCGCTTGGAAGGCGGCCGAAACGGGCTTTGTAGTCCCGCGAGAAGCGTCCGAGGTGGGAGAAGCCATTGGCGTAGGCAGCCGTCGTCACGCTTGGCGGGTCGATCCGCGCCGAGAGCTGATAGTGGGCCGCATCAAGGCGTGCATCGCGCACGAAGCGTGTGGGCGATGTGCCGAAGGCGCGCATGATGCCCATCTGCAAGGTTCGCACGTTGATGCCGGCGGCACGGGCAATGTCCGATGAGGTGATGGGGTCTGGCAGATGGGCGTAGATGAAGTCCACCGCGCGGCGGATCTCTTTCGGCAACGCCTCTCGGGTGCGCCGTGCCAGGATGTGGCTGACGTTGCTGGGCTGAAGGGTCAGAAGCGCTTCGGCAAGGTCATGCTCGATACGCCCGTCCTGGGCGTTGCCGGACCGGAACAGCCCCTCCGTCTCGCACGCCCACACGCAGCTGAGCACAAACTGCTTCAGCCGCTGGCCGTCCGCCGTACCGAGCCGCACCTTGGGATCGAAACGGACAGGACCGGGGAGGGGCGCACCGGTCATTGCCTCGGCGACGGCCGTGAGATGGTCCTTGTCGATCTGAACCAGGAGCTTGCGGCAGGCACCCGACCACTGCATGCGCGTTTCGCGGTCCGGATTGAGGAGGGTGGCGGTTTGGGCGCTCGCCGTCACCTCGGCCCCACGATGGTCGATCAGCGCGCCGCCGCTGAGCGGGATCTGCAAGAGGTAGAAGTCTCCAAGCATCCCAGGGTCGATCCGCACATCGGCCCCATAGTGCAAGTAGTTCAATGACACCGCTCGGCCGGCCACATGGTTGTGGCGCACAAAAAGGGGCGTGGACGTAGCAAGCTCCAGCCGATGGTCGCAGAACTTCGCGGTGACGCCATGGCGCGCTTCATCCAGGTCCGCTGTGCGAAGCAGCGGGTAGCCGGCAAGGTATTCCACGTTGTCCATTCCCAGGGCTCTCCCTGTTGTGGACAAAGACTATCGGCCCGGTGAGGTGTTTCAAGCGCCAACGCATCCCATTCGTTTTTTGGATAATCGGTTGGCCACTTTTGCGGCAGTCTGCGAGGCTTCGTGCACAGGAACACTGGGAGGGTGCTTGATGGACCATGGAGTAACGCCGGCACAGGTCGGCCTTGGCGACGTATCGTGGAACGTGGTCGGCCAGACCTATGTGCCCAAGCTGTTGAGCCCGAACGCATTTTTGTGGCACGCCACGGTGCCTGCCGACACCTTCGTGCCGCCCCACATCCACCCCACCCAGGACGAGTGGGTTGTGATGCTCACCGGCACGCTGGAGGTGGAGTTTTCCGGCGCGGTCCACAAAGCCGGCCCCGGTGACACCGTTCGCATGCCGATGGGCGTCGCCCATGGCATTTTCAACCGGTCCGGGGCGGAGGCGACCTGCGTGTTCGGTGTCGCGCCATCGCGCAAACTCTACGACCTGTTCGTTCAGTTGGATGGGGTGAACGACCCTGCCGAACTCGTCCGCCTGTCCGCCCTTCATGAGGTGGATTTCCTGCCGCCGCCCGAGAGTGCCGCATGAGGGGGACGGCCACTCGCAAAAAGGTCGCTGTGATTGGCGGTGGGGTGAGTGGCCTTGCTGCCGCAAAAGCCTTTGACGCGCGCGGCCACAGGGTGTGCGGGTTCGAGCGTTCCCACGATTTCGGCGGGGTGTGGGAGCTGTCGCGCAGCTATCCCGACGTGCAGACCCAGTCCCCTAAGGACCTTTACTGCTTCACCGATCACCCGATGCCGGACGACTATCCGGAGTGGCCCAAAGGACCGCAGGTGCACGCCTATCTGCACTCCTACGCGCGCAAGCACGACCTGGCACGACTGTTCAAGTTAAACACCAACGTCATGGCCATGGCGCGACGGGCCGACGGCAAGCCTGGGTGGACCCTTTCGCTGGAGGCCGGCGCCCACCGCTGGGACGAAGACTTCGACTTCGTTGCCGTGTGCACCGGTCAGTTCTCTGACAAGAAGATCATCACCCACCCGGGCCAAGAGACGTTTGTGGCCGGTGGCGGGACGGTCATGCATTCCAGCGAGTACACCGATCCTGCCGTCTGTCGCGACAAGGATGTGGTGGTTCTCGGAGGCTCCAAGTCGGCCACCGATATTGCCGTCAACGCCGTGCGCAGTGGCGCGAAGAGCGTGCGGCTCGTTTATCTGCACAATGTGTGGCGGGTGCCGTACTTTGTCGGCGGGATCAACTTCAAGCGGCTCCTCTACATGCGCGCGCAGGAGCGGCAGTTCAATTCGTGGGGCAAGTCACCTGGGCAGCGCCTTGTCTCTGCGGTGATGCACCCCTTCGTCTGGGCAAACTTCCGGGGTCTTGAAACCCTTTTGAAGCTGCAGCTGGGCTTGAAGAAGCACAACATGGTGCCGAAGACACCCATCGAAAAAGAGGTGTCGTGCTCTGTCCCCATCGTGACGCCAGGGCTGTTTGAGTGTTTGAACGACGGCACCATCATCCCGGTGATCGGCACCTTCACGGCCTATGAGGACGGCAAACTGCGCCTATCCACAGGTGATCTTGTGCCTTGCGACGTGGCAATACTTGCCGTCGGTTGGACGCTGGGTGTGCCCTACTTGCCGCATGATGCCCAACAGGCCCTGATTGAAGAGGACGGGCAGTACAGGGTCTACCGTCTTGCGGTCAATCCGGACCTTCCTGACATGGGGTTCGTGGGGTTCAACTCCAGCTTTTGCAGCGTGTTGTCATCGGAGCTTATGGCAAACTGGCTGGTCCGTTTTGCCGATGGACAGCTGGCGCACCAGCCCACAATGGAGGAGATGAATGCCAACATCGACATGATGCTCCACTGGAAGCGCCGGGAACGCCCTGCCGCAAAGGTCTATGGCGGCCTGTGCGCAGCGCCCTTCCACTTCAAACACTTCGACGAGTTGTTGGCCGATATGGGAGCGACCACACGCCGGCGCGGACCCCTTGCCGAACACTTCACGCCCCCTGACGCCAAAGCCTACGGCCGCTTCCTCGCCACAGCGCCGCAGTACCAGGCGTCTTGATCCAGCACTGAATCAGGAGCGTCAACTGAACGGATAATCATATACGATTTGCAAAATCGTATGAAGTATGGCAGTGTCTGGCATCGCTCGGAACACACGCGATGCCAGCCAGCCAACCCCTCTCGCGCCACACGCCAGGCACGGCCCAGAAAGCCGGCCCCACCCCCCAGTCTAAGGCCGATGCCCTTTATGACTGCGTCAAGGGCGACATCTTGAGCCTGGCGATGATGCCGGGGGAGGCGCTGCGTTTGCCGGCGCTGTCGGAGCGCTATGGCATCGGCCTCACCCCTTTGCGCGACTGTCTCACAAGGCTCGGCGCCGAGCATCTTGTGGTCACAGAGCACAACAAGGGGTTTCGCGTCGCCCCCCTGTCCCTTGACGATTTGTTGGACCTTGAGGCGACACGGAGCGTCATCGAAGGCTCCTTGTTCGCCAAGGCCGTGGCCGAGGGCGGGGAGGCGTGGGAGGCGGCCGTCGTCGGCACCTTCCATCAACTCGCCAAGACGCCGTTCCCCTCGGTCTTGCGCGAGGATGGGGAGCTTGAGGTGTGGACCCGCCGTCATGGCGCATTCCACAGCGCCCTTGTCAGCGGCGCACAGTCCGTCTGGCGCCACAGGTTCTGCGAGGCGCTCGGCCAAAAGCTCTCCCGCTACCATCGCTTCATCCAGGTGGGGCTGCGGAACCTGTGGCGCAGCGAACCCGCCATGGCGTCGGAGGCGGCCGAAGTGTTTTCAACCGCCATGGAGCTTGGCCCCCACCGCCTCCTTTATGACACGGCGTTGGCGCGGGACATTGACGCTGCGCCGGTCGTGTTTGCACAGCACGCCAACTTGTCCTCCACAGCGTTCAGAACGCTGGTGGACCTTGTCCATGGCACAGATGGTTTGGGCCGCGTCCTGATCCCCACCGATGCCCCTACGACGGAGGCCGCACCATGACCACGGCTTACGATCCTGCCAGCGACGGGGCAAAGATGTCCTTCGCCAAGGACATGAGCTATTCCGATTACTTGTCGCTGGATCCCATACTGGGGTCGCAAAAGTGCTTGTCCGACGCCCATGACGAGATGTTGTTCATCATTCAGCATCAAACGTCCGAATTGTGGATGCGCCTTGCCCTGCATGAGTTGTCGAGCGCCCGCACTGCACTGGCGGCAGGAGAGTTTGCGCCCACCTTCAAGATGCTGGCGCGCGTGGCGCGGATTTTCGAGCAGTTGAACAGTGCTTGGGACGTTCTGCGCACCATGACACCCAGCGAATACACAGCATTTCGCGACTCCCTCGGCCGCTCATCGGGCTTCCAGTCCCATCAATACAGGCTGATCGAGTTCATCCTCGGCAACCGCAACCGTGCCATGATGAAGATGCACGAGCATCGCCCCGAACTCCTCCACATGCTGCGCCAGGAACTGGGGACAGCGTCGCTCTACCACGTCGCGCTCGACAATCTTGCCAAAGCCCTCGGGATCACCTTCGATCCCGACACCTACCGCATGGAGGAGCCGCACGCCTTGAACGAGCGTGTGGTGGATGCGTGGACGGTGATCTACCGCAACCCGCACGACCACTGGCCGCTCTATGAGCTGGCGGAAAAGCTTGTGGATCTTGAAGATTACTTTCGGCGTTGGCGTTTCAACCATGTGACGACGGTGGAGCGGATCATCGGCTTCAAGCGCGGCACCGGCGGCACGTCCGGCGTCAAATACCTGCGTAAGATGCTTGAGGTGGAACTCTTCCCCGAGCTTTGGAACCTGCGAGGACGACTGTGACCACACCTTTGGCCGTGCGCCTGCCCATCAAAGACAAGTTCGTCCTGCCGGAAGGCGTCATCTATCTGGATGGCAACTCACTGGGTCCGTTGCCCAAATCCGTCTCCGATCACCTGTCCCGCGTGGTGCGGGAGGAGTGGGGGCAGCACCTCATCAAAGGCTGGAATGTCGATGATTGGATGGGCCAGCCCATGCGCGTGGGCAACCAGGTGGCACGGCTTATCGGCGCGCCCGAGGGCAGCGTCGTCATGGGCGACACCTTGTCCATCAAGGTCTACCAGGCGCTCTCGGCAGCGCTTCAGATGCGGCCGGACCGCAAGGTGGTCCTGTCCGACAGCGGCAACTTTCCCTCCGACCTTTACATGGCCGAAGGGCTCATCCGGCATCTGGACGCTGGCCATACGCTGCGCATTGTGTCCCCCGAAGAGGTCGCCGGCGCCATCACCGAAGAGGTGGCCGCGGTCATGATCACCGAAGTGGACTACCGCACCGGGCGGATGCACGCCATGGACGCCATCACCCAAAAGGCCCATGCCGCCGGCGCGGTGATGATTTGGGACCTTGCCCACAGTGCGGGCGCCGTCCCGGTGGATGTGGCCCGCTCCCATTGCGAGTTCGCCGTCGGCTGCACCTACAAATACTTAAACGGCGGCCCCGGCGCCCCCGCCTTCATTTATGCGCGGCCTGACATCACCGCGACCATTGCCCCCGCGCTCAGCGGTTGGCTCGGTCACGATGCGCCATTCGCGTTCGAGCCGTCGTACCGCCCCGCGCCCGACATTGAACGTATGCGTGTGGGCACACCCCCTGTTTTGCAAATGTCGGCTCTGGAGGCTGCGCTGCGTGTATGGGACGGGGTGGACATGGCCCATGTCCGGTCCGCGTCCGTTGCCCTGTGCGACCT
>JBCDCF010000058.1:0-11290 GCA_039182345.1 Pseudomonadota bacterium | reverse complement strand
GCACCCCGTCCACCGTCAACGGCGATGATTTGTCCGGTGGTCCACCCGCCAGGGGCCAACAGCGCGGCGGCCAGGGGGGCAATGTCCTCCCCCTCGCCAAGACGCTTCAGGGGATGCATGCCGGCAATGGCGGCAGCGATCTTCTCGTTGCCTGCCACACCATCGCCCATACCGCCGCGGGTGAGGCTGGGCGCGATGGCGTTGACGCGCACATGAGGCGCCATCTCGGCGGCAAGGGTGCGGGTCAGCCCCTCTACGGCGCCTTTGGCCATGGCAATGCTGGTGTGGTTGGAAAAGCCTTGACCCACCGCAACGGTGGAAAACAAGAGGACCGCGCCCTTGCCTTTCACCAGCGCAGTGCGGGCCGCCTGAACGGCTTTCAACGCACCAAGGGCGTTGAGGGCAAAGTCGGCATTTGCCTCCTCGGATGACACGCGGTGGAAGGGTTTGAGGCGAATGTTGCCAACCGCGTAGACAAGGCCCGATAGTGCGCCGTCGTCCGCCGCCGCCTGTGTCGCAGCCTCGGCAAGCCCCTCCTCGGTGACGTCGCCAACGGTGAAGTCCGCGCCAATGGCGGCCGCCGTATCCTCAAGGCGCCGCCTGTCGCGGCCGACGAGGTGACACCGCGCGCCCGTTTGGGCCAACTGGCGCGCAATGGCCCCACCGATGGCGCCGCTGCCGCCGTAGATCAGGTGCATGACGATCCCGTTCCTTCCACGCTGAATGGAAGGGCAAACATGTGGCAGCGGCCGAAAATGTCAGCGCGACAGAGCGGCCGCGACGAGAGAGCGCAGGTGCGGCAACAGCTCCGTCTCGAACCATTGATGACGCTTCAGCCACTGATTGTTGCGCCATGACGGGTGGGGAAGGGCCATCACAGGACGGTTGGCCGTGCGCTTCAAAATGTCCCGCCAGCCGGACACCGTGTCCGTCAGGGACTGCCTGCGCGTTTCAGGCAGGTGGTAGGCGAGGGAGTATTTGCCGATGCACAAGAACAGCTCAAGCTGCGGCATCACGGCAAAAAGGTCGTCATGCCAGGTGGCCACGCACTCGCGCCGCGGCGGCTTGTCACCGCCAGCCTTGTCGTAGCCTGGAAAGCAAAACCCCATGGGGATGATGGCAATCCGGCTGTCATCGTAAAAGGTGGCCTCATCCACCCCCATCCAGGCTCTGAGCCGCACGCCGGACGGGTCCATGAAAGGGGTGCCGGCCACATGGGCCTTGTTGCCGGGCGCCTGGCTGCAAATGGCAAGGCGCGCGGTGGGGGAGATCTGGAAGATCGGCCGGGGCGCATGGGGGAGCGGATCGCCCTTGGGTGCATCGATGCACACACGGCAGCGCCTGATCGCTGCCACCTGATCGGCAAGGGGCAGCGGTTGGGGCGGAGCTGAGGTGTCGCTCACACCGGTCCGTCGACGCCGGCTTCTGAGAACGTCGCCATGCCAGAGTGGCACCCTGCCGCGGCCTTGATGATGGAAAGCGCCAGGGCGGCCCCCGTGCCTTCGCCAAGGCGCATGCCAAGGTCGAGGAGGGGGCGCACGCCCATCACCTCAAGCGCGCGCTCGTGGCCGGCTTCGGCGGATTTGTGGGCGAATATGCAGTGGGCGATGGCGTCGGGCGACAGCGCGTACACCACGGCGGCCGCCGCCGTTGCCACAAACCCATCCACCACCACCGGAACGCTTTGGTTGCGCGCGGCAAGGATGGCGCCGACCATGGCGGCAATCTCCCGCCCGCCAATCCGCTGCAGAAGAACCAGCGGGTCGCTCTCTCCCTCCACCCTTGCAAGGGCCATGTCCACAGCATCGATCTTGCGCTGAAGGGCTGTGCCGGAGACCCCCGTGCCGGCGCCGCACCAGTCAAGCCCCGTGCCGCCGAAAAGGGCGGCGTAAAGGGCCGCGGCAACGGCTGTGTTGGCAATTCCCATCTCGCCGAGGGCAAGGCAGTCCACCCCGCCGGCAATGGCTTCAAGGCCGAAAGCCATGGTGGCGGCTGTGGCCTTGGGGCTTGCGAAGGCATCCTCCCGGGCAATGTTGCCAGAGGGCACATCCACCGCAAGATCGAACACGGAAAGCCCGATCCCGCCCGCCGTGCAGATCTGGTTGATGGCGGCCTTACCCTTTTGGAAGGCCTCCAGCATCTGCGCGTTGACGCTTGAGGGGTAGGCCGAGACCCCTTCCTCGGCAATGCCGTGGGCGGCGGCGAAGATGACCACGCGCGGGCTTGCCACCTTGGGCGGCGCCTTGCCTGTGACGGTGGTCAGCCACAGCGCAATCTCTTCCAGCCTTCCCAGGGACCCCGGCGGCTTGGTGAGGGCACTTTCGCGGGCGCGGGTGCTGGCAACGGCATCGCGATGGTCGGGGACCGGCGCCAGCGCGAGGCTGCGGAAATCCTCCAGCGGGGAGGCGGTGTCAGCCTCCCTCACGGGTGCAGCACCAAACGGTCGCGGCGCACTTCATAACCGCTCAGCCGGTCCAAAAAGGTCATGCCCAAAAGACTTTGCTCCAGATCGTCGGGTCTGGCGACGGCAGCGCGAACGCTGTTCACGGTGATGTCGCCAATGGACAGTTGGTTGATACGCACTGGCGCCACCATCGTCATCCCCGAAGCGGTGGTGACGGGGATGGAATAGGACAGCGTTGCAGGGTTGAACCCTGCCGCCGACGCATCGCGGGCCGACAAGACCACCATGCTGGCCCCTGTGTCGAACAGGAAGTCCACCGCTTCCCCATCCACCCGGCCCTGCAGGACGAAGTGGCCTTCAAAACCGCGGCGCACCATCACCCTCTCCCCATCGGAGACGGCCATGCCAGGGACGAGCACGGCGGCCACCTCCCGTCCCATGGACTCCAAAGGACCGCGATAGGTGTAAAGGGTGATAAGGCCGAGGAGCACCAGAACCCAGATGCCTGCGGTGCGGATCATCTGCGGAAAGCGGATCGACCGCATGGAGATCAACACCACCACAAGGATCGCCAACAGCGCCACAAGCTTGACGATCTGCGGGCCTTCATTGTCGATCGCCACCGTCGGCAGGTCCTGCGCGGACGCAGCAACGGTGCCGGCAAAGGTGGCCACCAGGGCGGCGGCTAGGCGCAGCGGATGGCGCTGCCGCCGTGAGGGGGCAGGGTCGGCTCGTCTGCGCATGATCGTCTCGATCCTAAGGGTCAAAGGTCAAGCCACAACAGGAATGCCGCAAGGTAGGCAATGTCCGCCACAATGACGGCACAGCCAATCACATCACCGGTGTGGCCATTGATTTTGCGTTCCGCAAGACTTGCCACCAGTTTTGCCGCGCCCGCTGCCCCTAAGGCGGCCAGAAAAAAACCGAACGGGCTGATCCACACCGTCAGCGCTGCGGTGATGAGGGCGCCGAGCACCACAGCTTTGCGGAAGGCGGTGGAGGTGGGGCGCCCAGCGGCCACTGCAAGACCGTCCGTGCGGGCAGGGGGAAGGCCGACCCAAGGGTAAAGCGCCACCGTGCGGGCGGCGACGGCAGCCGCGACGAAAAGCGCCGCCGCCTGCCACGCCCCAAGGCCGAGCGCTGCCTGCAACAGCGCCACCTTCAGGACAAACGCGCCCACCAAGGCAAGAACGCCGTAGGTGCCAATGCGGCTGTCGCGCATGATCTCAAGGCGCCGATCCACCGTCGCACCGCCCCAAAAGCCGTCCGCACAGTCGGCAAGTCCATCCTCATGGAGGCCGCCTGTGGTGATGATGAGCGCCAGCGCGCAGAGGGCAGCGACAAAGAGAGCGCTCGACCACAAGGTCGAGGCGGCGAGAAGCACAAGGGCCGCTGGCAGCGCCACCACAACGCTTGCCGCAGGCAACAGCCAGATGCGTGCGGCAAGGGGGGTGGTGTGGTCGGCAAAGTCGCCAACGGGAAGGCGGGAGTAAAAGCCGACGAGGCCGGCAATGGCACGCGGGTGGTTCAAGCGGGGCACACGGCCCTGTCCTGCGCGTGCCGCTCGGCCGCTTGGGCCGCCGCCTCCATAGCCTCGATGGCGTTGGTCAGAATGTCGGCCCCGGCGGTTTCGGCGCGTGCGTCCTCCGTCAGCGTGCGCCGCCAGGCCCGTGCGCCAGGCTCGCCGTGGAAAAGGCCCAGCATGTGGCGCGTGACGTTGGAGAGTCGCCCGCCACGGTCCACCCACCAGGCGCCATAGTCCACCATGGAGCGGGCAACGGCGAGGCGTTCCCGGAACGACCCGCGACCGCCAAGCTCTGCCAACACGCCAGGGCGCTGGTAGGCGGCGCGGCCGATCATCACCCCATCCACACGGGTGCTGTGATGATGAACCGCGTCCACGGTGTCGATCCCGCCATTGATGCCCACGAACACATCAGGCAAGCGCGCCTTCAGCCGGTGGACCCTGTCGTGATCGAGCGGCGGAACGGTGCGGTTTTGCGCCGGCGACAGGCCGTCGAGCCAGGCTTTGCGGGCGTGGACCCAGATGGCGCACACACCGGCGGCAACAGCTGCATCGGCAAGGGCATCAAGGGCCGTTTCAGTGTTCTGGTCATCCACACCAAGGCGGCATTTGACGCTGACAGGAAGACCGGCAGTCCCCATTGCCTCAAGGCAGCGGCCCACAAGTGCGGGCTCGCGCATCAAACAGGCGCCGAAGCGGCCGCCCTGCACCCTGTCCGACGGGCAGCCGACATTGAGGTTCACCTCGTCATAGCCATAGGCTCGCGCAATGTCAGACGCCTTCGCCAAAGCATCGGGATCGGCGCCGCCCAGTTGCAGCACCAAGGGGTGCTCCTCGGCGCAATAGCCCAAAAGGCGCGTCTTGTCGCCATGAAGGATGGCGTTGGGGGTCACCATCTCTGTGAACAGGCGCGCCGACGGGTGTAGCCGCCGGTGGAACACACGGCAGTGCCTGTCGGTCCAATCCATCATCGGTGCGACGGCGACGCGAGGGGTCATGACACTTTCCGGCGCGGCTGAGAGACCGCGGGTCTTAGGACACATGGGCCATGAAAGAAAGGCGCCGGCACAAGGGTTTCAACCCCTGTGCCGGCGCCGTGTTGTTCTGCAAGGACCCTGCGCACCCGTCAGGGCGCGCGGGGGGTGGTGGGTCAGCGTGGTTCGCTCATCAACCCTTTGACAATGGCAAAGCAGGCCAGAAGGAGCACGATGGTGAACGGGAAGCCCGTGGACACGGCCATCGCCTGTAGAGCGCCCAGTCCCCCGCCAAGGAGAAGCGCGATCGCCACAAGACCCTCGAAGGTGCACCAGAAGACGCGCTGGCTGACGGGGGCATTGGTCTTGCCGCCTGCGGTGATGGTGTCGATCACCAACGAACCTGAGTCGGAGGAGGTGACGAAGAACACGATCACCAACACGATGCCCACCACGGAGGTGATTTCCGTCAACGGCAGACCTTTGAGCATCTCAAACAGCTTCAGCGGCAGGTCCGCATCGGCAATCTGAGTCATGCCCGCTTTGTTGATGAGGTCGATGGCAACGCCGCCGAACACCGTCATCCACAACACCGACACGATGGACGGGATCAACAGAACGCAGATGACGAACTCGCGCACCGTGCGCCCGCGGCTGACCCTTGCGATGAACATGCCCACGAACGGCGACCAGGAAATCCACCACGCCCAGTAGAACGCGGTCCAGCCCTGGCTGAAGTTGGCATCCTCCCTCTGGAACGGCATCGACAGGGGGATGATGCTTTCCGCGTAAGCCCCAAGGTTGCTGACAAAATCGGTGAGGATGGCCACCGTCTGCCCGGCAAGGAGAACGAACACCAACAGGAGCGCAGCAAGCCCCATGTTGATTTCCGACAGCACCTTCACACCGCCGTCGAGCCCGCGCATCACCGAATAAAGGGCGACCGCGGTGATGGCGATGATGAGGATCACCTGCGTGTTGCCGCTCATGGAGATGCCGAACACGAAGTCGAGGCCGGCATTGGCCTGCTGCGCGCCGTAACCCAGCGACGTTGCAAGGCCGAACAGGGTCGCAAACACGGCAAGCGTGTCGATCACGTGGCCAGGCCAGCCCCACACCCTCTCCCCGAAGATCGGGTAGAAGATGGACCGCATGGTGAGCGGAAGGCCCTTGTTGTAGGAAAACAGCGCCAGGGCCAGGGCGACGATGGCGTAGATGGCCCAGGGGTGCAGGCCCCAGTGGAAGATGGTGGCCGCCATGCCGAGCTTGCGCGCCGCCTCAGGGTCTTCCAGCGCGCCGCCAAGGGGCGCCCAGTCGGTCCGCACCCCGTCTTCCAGCGTCACGCCGCCGACGGCTGAGGTGTAGTGGGAGATGGGCTCCGACACACCGAAGAACATGAGGCCGATGCCCATGCCGGCCGCAAACAGCATGGAGAACCAGCCGATATAGCCATAGTCGGGCTTGGCATCGCGCCCGCCGAGCCGCACCGACCCCAGCGGTGTGACAATCAGCACCAGGCACAAGATGACGAAGATGTTGGCCGCGGACAGGAAGAACCAGTCAAGGTTCGAGGTGAGCCACACCCGGATCGCGTCGAAGATAGGGCCGACGCTGGATTGAAACGCCAAGGTCACAATGACGAAGGCAAAGATGGTCAACCCCGACACCAGAAAGACCGGGTTATGAATATCAAGTCCAAACGGGCCGATCTTAGGGGTGAGATTGTCTTGGCCGAGTTGATACTCGGTCTTGATAAGATCAGAAGTGCCGTCCGGGGACGGCACCGCGTCCGTGTCGGCGTCAGTTGACATGGCATATGCCTTTTTCATTCGGGGAAAACGCCGTCGCGATCGCGGCCGCGTGGAGGGGGTGGGGCGGATGCACCCGTCAATCCGCCCTATCGCACCACAAACACGGATGCGGACGCATGCGAGGCGATGTTGCCGCCGTGGGAGGCGGGCCAGATATGTTCAAGAAACGTGGGGACGTGGGAGGCCATGATGATGAGATCGGCGCCAAGCTCCACCGCAGCCTTGAGGATCAACTGGTTGAGCTCGATGGAGACGTCGTGGCCCACATAGGACTTGGCCATGGCCTCGTGGCCGTACTTGGCCGCCTGATCCTTGGCAAAACTGTCCAGCTTGGAAGCAAATTCTGCAGGATTGTGCGCTTCGCTGCTGGGCGTTTCTGTGGTCACGCCCACGTAGCAGACGGGACAATTAAACGTCTTGGCAAGATTGGCAGCGGTCGCGAGCGCTTTTTCCAGGCCAGGTGTGTGGCCCAAATCCACAGGCACCATGATTCTATTGTACACTCGCGTGCTCCAAAACATCAGTTATTTTGATTGGAATAAACGTCGCTGATGATCCGTCTTCCGTCAACAGGACGCACATCGGCATTGCTCCGCCTGCCATCCGTTGCCTTTGGAACGGGCTGTGCATAAGCGTGGGCGTCGAAGGGACCGGGACGAACAACCAATGCAACAAGCGCTCGATAAAGACGCACCTTTGCGCGAAGACATTCGCCTGCTCGGGCGCGTGCTCGGGGAAACCGTACGCGGCCAGGAAGGCGGCGAGATCTACACCCTCATCGAGCGCGTCAGGCAGACGTCCCTGCGCTTTCACAGGGGCGAGGATCCTGGGGCGCGGGCTGAGCTTGAGGGCATCTTGAAGGACCTGTCGCGGCACGGGACCATCCAGACCATCCGCGCCTTCAGTTACTTTTCCCACCTTGCCAATGTGGCGGAGGATCAGCACCACATCAGACGCTCGCGCGCCCACCTGACCGCGTCGTCGGAGCCGCGCAACGGTTCGCTCCGCCGCACCATGAAACGCCTGGCCCGCGAAGGGGTGGACAAGGAGCGGCTTGAAGAGACTTTTGCCGATGCGCTGATCAGCCCCGTCCTCACCGCCCACCCCACAGAGGTGCGCCGCAAGAGCACCCTTGAGCGTGAGCGCGAGATTGCCGCCCTCCTCGTTGCCCGCGACCGCGGCCACCTCAGCCCTGACGAGTTGGCCGAGAACGATGCGGCCCTTGAGCGGGCGGTGCTGACGCTGTGGCAGACAAGCATCTTGCGCCGCAACCGCCTCGGTGTGGAGGACGAGGTCACCAACGGCATCGCCTATTACGACTACACCTTCCTGTCGGAACTGCCGCGGCTTTATGCGGCGCTGGAGGATGACCTTGCGGCAGCCGACCCCGAGTGGGAAGGGGTGGAGCTGCCGAGCTTCTTTCGCATGGGAAGTTGGATCGGCGGCGACCGCGACGGCCACCCCTTTGTGACGGCCGATGTGCTTCGCGAGGCGCTAGCGCGGCAAAGCGACAGGATCCTCTCCCACTACAGCGAACAGACCCAGCGCCTTGCCCTTGAACTGTCGTTGGATGAGCGCATCGTCTCGGTGTCAGACGAGGTTGCCGCCCTTGCCGAGCGCTCCGACGATGTCTCCCCCCACCGCCAGGGCGAGCCTTATCGCCGAGCCTTCGTGGGGATGAGCGCACGCCTCGAGGCCACCCGCGCGGTGCTGGGCGAGAGCGACGGCGTCCCCCTCCCGCGCGAGGCCTATGCCAGCGCGGAAGCCTTCCTGGCCGACCTTGACGCCATCGACAAATCGCTGCGCGCCAACGGGTCGGCGCTTCTGGCGCAAGGCCGTCTGAGGCATTTGCGCCGGGCGGTGAAGGTGTTCGGCTTTCACCTTGCCTCCCTCGACCTTCGCCAAAATTCCGACGTGCACGCCCGTGTCCTTGCCGAACTTTTGGCAGGGGCCGGTGTCGCCGACAATTACGAGGATCTGCCTGAAGAGGCGCGGCTTGACCTTTTGGCGCGGGAACTGCGCACACCGCGCCTGTTGTGTTCGCCCTTCCTGGACTACAGCGCCGAGACGGCCAAAGAGCTCGACATCTTGCGCACCGCTGCCGTCATGCGCACCCGCTACGGCGCCAAGTCCATCGTCAACTATGTGATTTCCAAGGCCGATGCCGCATCCGACGTGTTGGAGGTGGCGGTTCTCCTGAAAGAGGTGGGGCTCGCCCGCCCGGCAGGCCCGTCGTTGGACCTCAACATCGTGCCTTTGTTTGAGACCATCGCTGACCTGAGGGCCGGTCCCGCCATCATGGACCAGCTCTTTCAGCTGCCCATCTATGCCCCCCTTCTTGAGAGCCGCGACAGGCTGCAGGAGGTGATGCTGGGCTACTCGGACTCCAACAAGGACGGCGGCATCCTCACCTCGCGCTGGGAGGTGTTCAAGGCCGAGACGGCGATGGTGGACGTGTTTGCCCGCAACGGGGTGAAGCTGCGTATGTTCCATGGCCGCGGCGGCAGTGTCGGGCGCGGCGGCGGGCCCAGCTACGAGGCCATCCTGTCCCAGCCGGCAGGGTCGGTGCACGGCACCATCCGCATCACCGAGCAGGGCGAGGTGATCACCGGCAAATACTCCAACGCCGAGGTGGGCCGGCGCAATCTGGAAGCCCTTGCCGCCGCCACCTTGGAGGCAACGCTCCTCCCCCACGACGGCAACGACACGCGGCCGGAGTTCATCGCCGCCATGGACGAGTTGTCGTCCAGCGCCTTTCGCACCTATCGCTCCCTCGTCTACGAGACGGAGAACTTTGAGGAATACTTCTGGTCTTCAACGGTGATCGGCGAGATTGCCAATCTCAACATCGGCAGCCGGCCGGCTTCGCGCACCAACTCGCGCGCCATCGAGCATTTGCGTGCCATCCCCTGGGTGTTTGGCTGGGCGCAGTGCCGTGTGATGCTGCCTGGCTGGTATGGATTCGGCAGCGCCATTTCCGCCTATCTCGACGCCCATGGCGAGGAGGGGCTGACCGCGCTCCAGACCATGGCGCGGGAGTGGGCGTTCTTCCGCGTCCTCCTGTCCAACCTCGACATGGTGTTGTCGAAGACGGATATGGCCATTGCCTCGCGCTATGCCGAACTCGTCAAAGACAAGGCGCTGCGCGAAGAGGTGTTCGGCCGTATTCGCGCCGAATGGCAGACCACGGTGTCCATGCTGTTGAAGGTGACGGGCCATCAAGAACTGCTGGGCTCGAACCCGTTGCTGGCCCGCTCCATCCGCAACCGCTTCCCCTACCTCGACCCCATGAACCACCTTCAGATCGAACTGTTGAAGCGGCACAGGGCAGGGGACGAGGACGACCGCGTCATCCACGGCATCAACCTCACCATCAATGGGATTGCCGCGGGCCTTAGAAACAGCGGCTGACGGCCGTACGCCGTTCGCTACTGTGCTGTGGTCGCTGTCTTCTCGATGCGCGCCAGCATGTCCAGGAGCGAGCGGTCGACGGTTTCGTTGCGGTCGTGCACTTTGAAGTAACGGGCGGCCGTCTCATCGCTCTTATACTTATCGTCATCGTTCAAAGGGTTGTGCACGCGGCCGCGCTTGCGCTTGTCGGCCCACTCTTCCGCAGATTTTACGACGTAGTGGTTCAACTGGGCCACCGACCAATGGGGCCCGTCCGTCAGGCCATTGCCATGGAAGACAACCTCACCGCCTGACGGTGACCTGTAGGCCTGTTCAAGGGTCCGTCGCCGAAATCGCCCATGATGGACGGACATCTTCAACAACGCATCGGTCCGCGCGATGGTCTTGAACAGGCGGTTCGGTTCAAAGTCGGGCTCGGCGGCGCGCACAAACCGTTCGTACATGGGTTGAGGCCTGTAAGCGGTCTCGCCCGATGAGCCGAAGACACGCCAGTTGACGCAGACCGCAACGACAGACGGGTCGAGATCGTCCAGCATGGATGGGACCGACGTGTGTGCGTGCAGCACAAGGAACTCATCGGCGTCAAAGAAAGCGGCCCATCTGGTTTTCACACGGGCTTTGGCGTCGTTGTAGGCAGCCTTTTGGGGTTGAACGCCGATCACCGTGGGCCAGTCCACCACTTCGACCCAGCCGTCCGACGACCAGGCGTTCAAAACGTCCCGCGTGCCATCCGTGCTGCCATTGTCATAGCAAATCACCTTGGATATGCCGATCTTGCGATAGTAAGACAGCCACTCGTCCAAGTATCGCCCTTCGTTTTTCACAATGGCGACGAGGGTGATTGTGGAGGTCATCGACCCGCTGTCGGAACGCGTGTGGGCGGACATCTGGCGCGGCCCTCCGGGGTGCTAGCGGCCAACGCGCGAGGCAATGGCGTTGCGCACCGTGGCAATGTCCTCGCCCAGAACGCGATCCTCCACCATCATCGGCACGCCCTGTCTCACCGCATCGTAAAGCGGCCGCAGCGCCGGGGCGGGCGTCAGGCCGCGAAGGTCTACCGCCTGGGCCGCCAACAGCGCTTCGATGGCGACCACGGTCATGGCGTCCTCCACAAGGCGGGCGGCGCGCTGGGCGGCAAGGGGGGCCATCGGCACATGGTCTTCGG
>JBCDCF010000057.1:0-11312 GCA_039182345.1 Pseudomonadota bacterium | reverse complement strand
GGACGGCCACCTTGGCCGGTTTGCCGCGCCGTACCCTGCTCTGCGCCTTCTGCGTTTTCAGTGCCGGTCGCCGCGTTCACAACTCCGGAACAGGCTGCGTCCGCAGCGCCTGCCAAGCGGTGGGCGTGTGCGGCAGCGACGTGCACTACTACACCCACGGCCGCATCGGCCCCTTCGTGGTGGATGCGCCGATGGTTCTGGGCCACGAGGCTTCGGGTATCGTGGAAGCCGTCGGGGAGGGGGTCGACACCCTTCAGGTGGGCGACCGGGTGTGCATGGAGCCCGGCATTCCCGACCCCACGTCCAAGGCCAGCAAACTTGGCATCTACAACGTGGATCCGTCCGTGCGGTTTTGGGCAACGCCGCCCATCCATGGCTGCCTTGCGCCGCGGGTGATGCACCCTGCCGCCTTCACCTACCGCCTTCCAGACACCGTCTCCTTCCAGGAAGGGGCGATGGTGGAGCCCCTCGCCATCGGCATTCAAGCGGCCACCAGGGCGCGCATTCAGCCGGGGGATGTGGCGGTCGTGGTCGGTGCAGGGCCCATCGGCATCATGAATGCGCTGTCGGCGCTGGCGGCAGGCTGCAGCCGCGTGATCATTTCAGACCTCATGGATGAGAAGCTGAAGATTGCCGCGGGCTACAACAACATCACCCCCGTGAATGTGCGCCAGACCAGCCTTGCCGATGCTGTCGCCGAGGAGACGGGCGGCTGGGGCGCTGACGTGGTGTTTGAGGCAAGTGGTGCGCCGGCCGCCTTCAACGGGCTGTTCGATCTGGCGCGCCCTGGGGGAACGGTGGTGCTTGTGGGCATGCCCGTGGAGCCGGTCTCCATCGACATTGTGGCCGCACAGGCGCGTGAATTGAGGATCGAGACCGTGTTCCGCTACGCCAACGTGTTCGAGCGCGCCTTGCAGTTGATCGCCTCTGGCGCTGTGGATCTAAAACCCCTCATCACGGGCACTTACGGGTTTGAGGAGTCCATCGCAGCCTTCGAGCGGGCGGCCGAGGGGCGCCCCACCGACGTCAAAATCCAGATCAACGTCGGCGCGGACTGACGCGCCCCAAGGCTCAGTTGGCGAGGAAGCCCCCGTCCACCGCAAGGGAGTGGCCGTGCACCATGGCGGCCGCATCGCTGAGGAGGAAGGCCACCACCTCGGCCACCTCTTCGGGCTGAACGAAGCGGCCCATGGGAACGCGCCGCATCATGGGCTCGGATTTCTGCGGGTCGCTCCACGCCTTCACGGCCATGGGGGTGAGCGTCACCGTCGGGTTGACGCTGTTGACGCGGATCCCGTGGGGGCCGAGCTCCACCGCCATCACCCGGGTTAAGGCATCAAGGGCCGACTTTGACGCACAGTAAGCGGCATGGTCGGCAAGGCCCAGATGCGCAGCAGTGCTCGACACGTTGACGATGGCGCCCTTGCGCCCGTTCGCGATCATGTCCCGCGCGACGGTCTGGGCCAGCACCATAGGCGCTTTGGTGTTGACGGTGAGAATGTGGTCGAACTCATCCATCGGCGTGTCGATGAACGGTGTCAGCGTGGTCGTCCCGGCATTGTTCACCAGGTGGTCCACGGGGCCTGCCTCAAGGGCGGCCGCCTTGGTGGCGGCAAGGTCGGCAAGGTCGCAGGTGATGGTCTCGCAGTCGATCTCGCCGGCAAGGCTCTTCAAGTCGTCCGCGCTGCGGCTGAGCGCGATCACGTGCGCGCCTTGCCCTGAGAGGGTGGTGGCAATGGCCCGGCCGATCCCTTTGCCGGCCCCTGTGAGGAGGATGCGCTTGCCCGTCAAGCTCATGAAACTGTCCTTGGCATTAAGGAGCGCCGCCCACCGATTGGGGCGGCGCTTCGGCACAAAGGGTGATCAGCGGCCCATGGCGGGGCGGGAGTAGCGCGTGCACTCCTCCACAAGGGCTGCCGCATCGGTCTCAGCGTCGATCATCTTGAAGGGGCCGGACCACACCACAGAAACGTCCTCGCCATTGAGGTTGTTGACGAAGGCATCGGCCACCGCAACGCCGCTGTCGTCGATGCAACGCAGGGGCGAGGCGCTGAGCCAGCCTTCCGACATGGCGGTGATCTCATCGCCCGTGCCGCCAAAGCCCATGGTCATGATCTCGCCCGACTTGTCGGCCTGCCGCACCGCCTGACCGGCCCCAAGGCCGACCGCTGTGGACACGCCGTAGATGAGGTCGATGTCGTCATGGGCGGCCAGAAGGTTCTGGGTGGCGTCGAACGCCTTCACCCGGTCAAAGTCGGTGTGAACGCCCACAAGGACTTCAATGTCGGGGAACTGTTCCACCACGGAGCGGAAGCCGTTCATACGCTGGTCGGAGACGACGCCGGCAACCCCCTGGAGGATTGCCACCTTGCCTTTGCCATCAAGGGCAAGGGCGGCCCAGGCACCGGCAAGGCGTCCGCCTTCTTCGTGGTCGAAGGCGATGTAGCGCATGGCGCGCGCCTGCTCGTCCTCATGGGGTTCCAGGAAGTTGTAGACCACCGTCGGAATGCCGGCCGCCTTCAGTTTGCGCAGACCAGGGATCGCCGATTCGTACTCCGTGGCGCCCAGGAACACATAGTCGACACCGCGCTGGATAACGCTTTCCACCTGTGCCAGCTGGCCGGCATGGTCGGTGGCGTTGGCGACCGCAAGCTGCTGGACCTCATAGTCCACGCCCAACTCGTCGAGCCGGCCGCGCATGGCCCAATACACCCGCTCCCAGGCGTCGGAGATGTCGAAGGAGGGGGAGAGGTAGGCGATCTGAATGGTGTCCGCTTCCGCCTTCTGGGGCGCGGCGCCAACGGCCAAGCCTGCGGCAAGGCCGAGGATGGCAAGGGGTTTGAGAGCTGCATTCATGGGGTGTCCTCCCGTTACGTTTCTTGAAAGTGGACCGCACCCAGGCGGTCCTGTCAGCCGCCGCCGGGGCGGGGCTTGCGGCCTTGGGCGCGCAAGGTGTCGAGCCAGCCGATCCTGTTCTCGCGGATGTTGTTGATGGTGACGGCAATGACGACGATGATGCCGATGGCGACCAGCTGCCAGAAGAACTCCACGCCTGCGATGACGAGGGCATTGTTCAGCATCGTCAGCAAGATGGACCCCATCAGCGAACCGTAGATGAAGCCGCGCCCCCCGAACAGGCTCGTCCCGCCGATGATGGTGGCGGCAATGACGTGGATTTCCATCGCCGTGCCGAGGGTGGCCTGGGTGCCGTCGATCCGCGCCATCCAGATGAGACCGCCGATGGTCACGCAAATCCCCATGAAGGTGTAGACCAGAACCTCCACCCGGTTGACGGCAATGCCCGCAAGGCGCGCCGCCTCCCTGTTGCCGCCGACGGCACGGCAGTGGACGCCGAAGCGCGTGCGGTTGAAGAGCCACCAGGAAAACGCCACGAACAGCGCCGCGATGATGACGGGGACGGGGATGCCTAGGACCTCGCCCTGGCCCAGCCACACAATCTGCGGCGGCAGCCCGTAATAGAGCGTGCCTGCCGAATGAAGGAGCGCCACCCCCCGATAGGCGACCATGGTGCCAAGGGTCGCAATGAGGGCGGGGATGGCAAGGAAGGCCACCATCATCCCATTGATGAAGCCGAGCACGGCGCCAAGGGCAAACATGATGGCAAGGGCGAGGATCCACGGCACACCCGCCTGGTAAAGGCCGAAGAACACGCAAGTGACCAGCGCCAGTGTGGACCCCACCGACAAGTCGATCCCCGCCTTTGAGATGACGAAGGTCATCCCCATCGCCACGATGATGTAGGTGGAGGCCTGGGTCAGAATGTTGAGGAAGTTGTCCACCGACGCAAAGCGCGGGTTGATGAGGGTGAAAATCACCCCCAGCACGATGATGACGAGCGTCAGCCCCAGCCCCTCAAGGCGGAACCTGCGGTCGGCAGACCCAATGGCTTTGCGGCCGCCAGGGACGTCGTCGGCAACGGTCGTTGACATGAGGGCCTCTCCCTAGGCGTTGGCGTGGCGCGCAAAGGGCGCTGCCGGCAGGGTCTTATGGTTTTGGTTTTGCACGGCGATCCGATCTCGCGCCCGCATTCTCACGCCGAACCTATGGTGATCATGGAGACCACCGTCTCCCGCGTGGCATCCTTGGTGGAGACCGTGCCCACCAGGCGACCGTTTTTGAGGACCGCGATGCGGTCGGCGATCTGAAAGACGTGTTCCAGGTTGTGGCTGATCATCAAAACGGCGATGCCTTCATCGCGCAGGGTCGAGACAAGCTCCAAAACCCGTCGGCCTTCCTCAACCCCAAGGGCGGCCATGGGCTCGTCCATGATGAGAAGGTGAGGCTCCGACAACAACAGCCGCGAGATGGCAATGGTCTGCCGCTGCCCGCCTGAGAGGCGATAGACGGGCTCATTCAGTGTCGGGACCGAAATGCCGAACCGTTCAAGCAGCGTCTTGGTGTCGGCACGCATGGCGGGAAGGTCGAGCTGAGGGAACAGCCCCAAAAGCTTGCGCTGCTTCTCGCGGCCCAAAAAGACGTTTTCGGGCACGGTCAGCGTGTCCACCAGGCCGAGGGATTGGTGGACGGTCTCAATCCCCGCGTCCGTGGCGTCCTTGGGCGAGCGCAGAACACGCGCTTCCCCTTCGATGCGGATTTCACCTGCATCGGGCCGCAGCGCGCCGCAGATCATTTTGATGAGGGTGGATTTGCCGGCGCCATTGTCGCCCACGAGGGCAACAATCTCGCCTTTGTTGACCGACAGGCTCACCTTGTCGATCGCCTTCAGCCCGCCGTAGGACTTTTCAATGTCGTGCACAGCAATGATGGGTGCTGTGTCGCTGGCCGCCACAGAATTGACGCTCAAGCGCTGTTCCTCCCACGCCCGTCATCGGCCGGCCGTTGGTGAGTGCGTGGCAATCCCTCAGCCGGTCAGGCGCTTTTTTGGTGTCAAGATGGACACGCTCCTAAGACCTAGGACATCCATCCCAAACAATTGTGTTTAGCGCCTTTATTTCACTGTTAAGGGTAGGACCCTCGTCCGTTAAATCTAGTGCCCGTTTTGGTGAATTGGTGGTTCGGCCGTGCCGCATTGATCCGCCTTGGTCACCGGTGCCATAGGTGTGGGCCGTTCCACCGGTCCATCAATGACGCCACCGTCAGCCCAATCGCCTTTTCAGGATTCCCTTTGGATCGAGCGCTGGCTGGGGGATGCCATGCGCAGGCGCCTGCCTGCCGGTGTGGCCGATTTCATCATGTTCGGGCTGAAGCAGGGGTGGGCGGCGCTGTTCGGCGGTCTCCTCCTGGCGCTCATCATCGCCACACACTTTTTCTGGCCGGCCGATGCACCCCTTGCCCGCTACGATTTTCTGTTCATCGCCGCGGTGACCATCCAGGTGGCCTTCCTCGCCTTGCGGCTGGAAAGTTGGTCGGAGGCGCGGGTCATCGTCCTTTTCCATGTGAGCGGAACGGTGATGGAGATCTTCAAGGTCCACATGGGCTCGTGGGCCTACCCTGAGGCGGGCCTGATCAAGATTGCCGGCGTGCCTTTGTTCTCAGGCTTCATGTACGCAAGCGTCGGCAGCTATATTGCAAGGGTCATCCGCATCTTCCATATGCGTTTTGCCTGCCACCCGCCGTTGTGGACCAGCGTGGTGCTGGCGCTTGCCATCTACGTGAACTTTTTCACCCACCACTTTGTCGCCGACATGCGGTGGGTGTTGATGGCGGCGACCGTGATCTTGTTCTGGCGCTGCAGGATCTGGTTTCGCATCGGGGCGCGCGACTATTTCATGCCATTGATTGTCGCAGCTTTGCTGTCGGCGGTTTTCCTCTACATCGCTGAAAATGTAGGAACATTGACGGGCACCTGGATCTATGCTGGACAGACCACGTGGCACCCTGCGGGCCTCGGCAAATTCGGCTCTTGGTATCTGTTGCTGTTTGTGAGTTTTGCGCAGGTCAGCGTGGTTTTTCGCCACCACCTTTTCCGCATGCCCCTTCCTGGCGGCGTCGTGCCGGGGGAGGGCGCACACACGGCGCCGCACCCTTAAGGCAGGCGTGCCGCACAGGCGCAAAGTTTGGGCGCAGCACAGGGCCGACGCACCGCCTCGCCACTTTACGCGGGCGCCGTTGGCGACTATGCGGGCGCTTCAGTTGAGGATACGCACGATGGGTAAAGTCACAGGCTTCCTGGAGATCGACCGTCAGGAACTGAAGTACGAGCCGGCGGCCGACAGGATTCGCCACTTCAGGGAATTCACCCTGCCTTTGTCTGATGCGGAGGTGGAGCGTCAGGCTGCGCGCTGCATGGACTGCGGGATTCCGTTCTGCCAGGCCGATGTGGGCTGCCCTGTGGACAACCAGATCCCCGACTGGAACGACCTTGTCTACCAGAAGGACTGGAAGGAAGCGGCGCGCAACCTCCACTCCACCAACAACTTTCCCGAGTTCACAGGCCGCATCTGCCCGGCCCCGTGCGAGGAGGCGTGCACCCTCAACATTGAGAACACGCCGGTGGCCATCAAATCCATCGAGCAGGCCATTGCCGACAAAGCGTGGGAGAAGGGCTGGATTGCCCCCCAACCGCCAAGCCGGCTGACGGGCAAGCGGGTTGCCGTCATCGGTGCCGGGTCGGCAGGGCTTGCAGCTGCCCAGCAGCTCGCCCGTGTCGGCCATGAGGTGCATGTATACGAGCGCTATGCCCGCCCCGGCGGCCTGTTGCGCTACGGCATCCCCGATTTCAAGATGGAGAAGCAGGGGATCGACAGGCGCGCCGAGCAGATCGAAGCCGAGGGCGTCACCTTCCACTACAGCGTTGACGTCAACGATGAGCGCATGCGCGAACTCACCGAAACCCACGACGCTGTCTTGCTTGCCACAGGCGCTGAGCGTCCCCGCGACCCTGGCCTTCCGGGCATGGACCTTGAAGGCGTTCACTACGCCATGCCGTTTCTGGTCCAGCAGAACATGCGGGTGGGTCGCGAGGCCGTGGAAGAGACCCCCATCCTTGCCTCGGGCCGCCATGTGGTGGTGATCGGCGGCGGCGACACGGCCTCGGACTGTATCGGCACGTCGATCCGCCAGGGGGCCCTGTCCGTCACCCAGATGGACATTCGCCCCATGCCTCCCATCCGCGAAAACAAGGACATCGTGTGGCCCTACTGGCCGACGAAGTTCCGCACCTCCTCCAGCCAGGCGGAGGGGGCGGACAGGGAGTTTGCCGCAGCCACGCTTGAGATCATCGGCAAACGGGGCCGCGCCACCCATGTGCGCTGCGCCCGTGTGGATGAAAAGCGCAAGCCCCTTCCAGGCACTGAGTTCGACGTGCGGGCCGACCTCATCCTCATTGCCATCGGCTTTTCCGGCCCGATCCTCGACACCTACGCCAAGGCCTTCGAGTTCGAACTTGATCCGCGCACCAACATCAAGGCGAACACGGACGACTATCGCACCAACGTTCCCAAGGTGTATGCCGCAGGCGATGCGCGCAGGGGTCAGTCGCTGGTGGTCTGGGCCATCCGCGAGGGTCGTCAGGCCGCCCGCTCCATCGACCTGGACCTGATGGGCTCCACAACGCTTCCCCGTTGATGGGACAGAAAGGTGCCGTCGCGCTGACACTTGTGGTCAGCGCTTTAGGCGCCTTCCTGTTCAACCTGATCGGCGCGCCGGCCGCCTATCTCACCGGCGGTGCCTTTGCGGTGACGGGGCTGGTGCTCCTTGGGGTGCGCGCTGAACTGCCGAGCCTGTTGCGCTCGGGCGCCTTCGCGCTCCTTGGCATCATCATGGGGACGGGCGTGTCGGGCGAGGCCATTGAGGATCTGCCCGGTCTTCCCATCGCCATCATCGGTCTCGCCGTTGCCATCGCTGGGGCGACGGTGGCGAGCTACTATACCCTGCGCCGTCTGGGTCGCTGGGACCCTGTGACGGCCCTTTGCGGCTCCATCCCCGGTGCGTTCGCGGTCGTCCTTGCCGTCTCCCTGGAAAAGGGCGCGGTGATGGAGCGGGTGGTGATTGCCCAGGCCCTGCGCCTTTTCGTGCTCGTGGCCCTTGTCCCATTCGCCCTTGGCGGCGCCTCCACGGGAAGCCTTGGGATTGCCGCTGGCGACCACACACTGCTCGACGTGGTGTTGACGGTGTGCGTTGCCTTCCTGTCGGCCTTTGTCGCCGTCAAGGTGCGCTTGCCGGCCGCCCCAATGCTGGGCCCGCTCATCGTCAGCGCGGTCATCTCCTCAACAGGGGTGATGACCATCGCCTTGCCTGGCTGGCTCTCAGGCCTTGCCTTTGCCCTGTTGGGCGCCTCCGTTGCCGTCCGGTTCGGCGGGTTGAAACGGGGGGAGTTCTTGGGGCTGTTGACGGTCTCCATGGCTGCCTTCGCCACGGCCTTTGCAGCGGCGATGACGGTGGCCGTTGCCGTCACCTTCCTCGTCAATGAATCCTTCGGCAGCGTTCTCATCGCCTATTCGCCCGGCGGGGTGGATGCCATGGTCGCGCTGTCGTTCCTGCTCGGATTTGATGTGGCGTTCGTGGCGCTCCTCCACGTGGTGCGTGTGACGGGGCTGTCCATCGTGGCGCCAATCATCGTCGGCAGGCTCCACCGCGCCGTGAAAAAGGGCGATGGCGGGCAGACCTGATGTGGCCGGGACCTTGCCATACATTTGTGGCGGTTGCTCTTGGCGCCCCTTCATGCCACGCGGGAAGGCTGCAAGGGGAGAATGATGAGTAAGCCGACACGGCCGCCGCTTGGCATGCCCTATGCCGAGTTCATAGGAATCATGGCGGTGCTGATGGCACTGACGGCGCTGTCCATCGACATCGTCCTCGTGGTCCTTCCCGACATTGCCAGCGAATTCGCGCTGCCCCAGCAGAACCATCAGCAGCACGTGGTCACCGCCTACATGGCAGCCTTTGCCCTGGGGCACCTGTTCATGGGGCCTTTGTCGGACAGGTTCGGCCGCCGCCCCGTCCTCCTTGTGGGCATTGCCATCTACGTGGTCGGGTCGGTGATCGCGATTTTCTCCGACAGCTTCTACGTCCTCCTGATCGCACGGGCGATCCAGGGGTTTGGGGCTGCCGCGCCACGGGTCATTGCGGTTGCCGTCGTGCGCGACCGGTTCGTGGGTCGCGGTATGAGCCAGGTCATGAGTTTTGTGATGACCGTCTTCATCATGCTGCCCATGATCGCCCCTGCCATAGGCAAGCTCATTGCGCTGATGGGCTCGTGGCACCCCATCTTCACGTTCCTGGCGCTGGTGGGGACGGGCATGTTCATCTGGGTCTTGTTGCGCCTGCCTGAAACCAACCCCCGCAACACGCCCGATGCCAAGCCAGCCGTGTCGGTCTTAGAGGCGGTGCGCACCATATTGGGGTCCGGGCAGACGGTGGGTTACACCCTTGCCCAGGGCTTCATCTTCGGCTGCCTGATGACCTACATCGCCAGCTCGCAGCAGGTCCTGGCCGACCTTTACGGTATCGTGGAATGGTTCCCCCTGGTGTTTGCCAGCGTGGCGGCGGCGATGGTGGTGTCGTCACTCGTCAACGCGCGTCTTGTGCAAACTGTGGGAATGAGACGACTGTCCCACTCCGCTCTCCTCAGCCTTGTCGCCCTGTCGGCCTTGGGGTCGGTCTCCTTGATGGTGGGGGGCACCCTTCCGTTCTGGGTGTTCCTTACTTTCATGGGAATCGCCTTCTTCCTGATCGGCCTGATTCTGCCCAACTTCAACGCGATGGCCATGGAGCCACTGGGCGCCATCGCCGGCACAGGCTCCTCCCTTGTCGGCTTTGTGATGACCGCGTGTGGCGCTTTATTGGGCGCGGCGGTGGGTCAACTCTATGACCAAAGTCTTATGCCCATCATCCTCGGATATCTTACGTTTTCGCTTATCTCTTTGACGTTCGTGATGATCACTGAAAAGGGGCGTTTGTTGCAGCCTACTGCACAACCCGTGGGCTGAAAACTGATTGAAACTTTAGGGTGTAGCTGCCATATGAATTTGTGCTAGGCTTTTAGCCGACGAATGATGGAGGGCCCGTATGTCAGTGGATTCTCGCAGGGACGCTCTGGAGCGCCGCCACGCCGCCGTGGAAGCTCAGTTGCAGGCCGTCACAGCAATGCCGAGTGCCGACTCCCTCACTGCCGCCGCCTTGAAGCGCGAGAAGTTGCGACTGAAGGACGAAATTTCCCGACTGAACGCCTAAGACTCCGCCCGCAGCCAACGCGGGCACCCTGACAAAGGCCTTTGACGGGCTGCCGGCGGGTCTTCAATCCGGCCGCCAAGCACCCTTTTTCGTGCGTGAGGGGGCCCTTCGCAACACCTGCGAGCGACCCTTGAGTCATCGCGCGAAGGCCTTGGCCGCGCGGTTTGCGCGGCCGCAGGGTTGGTGGCATCGTCCCCCACGATCGTAAAACCAAGAATCGGTGGGGAGAGACCATGGCTGGTGAATACGCCGCAGCGGTCGAGGAGTGGCGCGCTGACCCCGAAGCCTTTTGGCTGAAAGCGGCTGAGGCCATCGACTGGGTGGAGGCACCTTCGCGCGCCTTCGACCCTGACATGGGCGTCTACGGCCGCTGGTTCCCCGACACCGTTTGCAACACCTGCTACAACGCTGTGGACCGGCACGTTGCCACCCGCGGCGACCAGGCGGCCATCATCCACGACAGCCCCATCACGGGGACGAAAACCACCATCACCTATGCCGACCTTCACCGCCGCGTGCAGGCAATGGCTGCGGTGATGGCCGACCACGGCGTCGGTCACGGCGACCGTGTGGTGGTCTATATGCCGATGATCCCCGAGGCGCTTGTGGCCATGCTTGCCTGTGCGCGGCTGGGGGCGGTCCACTCCGTCGTGTTCGGCGGGTTTGCCGCAAAGGAACTTGCCGCACGCCTTGACGATGCCGGCCCGAAACTCATCGTGGCGGCGTCCTGCGGGATCGAGCCCGGACGCATCGTCGCCTACGAGCCTTTGATCACGGCCGCCAAGGAGATTGCCACCGTCAGCCCGCCTGTCCTTTACTTCCAGCGCGAGCAACAGCCGGCAGACCTTTCCGCCAGCGACGATCACGACCTCACCGCCCTTTACGGCGCAGCCCTTCAGGAGGGGCGCGAGGTACCGTGCACGCCCGTGAAAGGCACCGACCCCCTTTACATTCTCTACACCTCAGGCACCACCGGCCGGCCGAAAGGCGTCGTGCGCGACAATGCCGGCCACATGGTGGCGCTCGCCTGGAGCATGCCCAACATCTACGGCATCGCCCCAGGAGAGGTGTTTTGGGCCGCGTCCGACGTCGGCTGGGTGGTGGGCCATTCCTACATTGTCTACGCCCCGCTCCTCATCGGCGCGACCACCATGGTC
>JBCDCF010000056.1:0-11404 GCA_039182345.1 Pseudomonadota bacterium | reverse complement strand
GCCGCATCCTGGCTCTTGGCGTACTTGGACACGGCGAGCGAGGACCCACCCTGGTGACCGACGCCCGGAATCTCGCCGTAGCCGGTCTGATCCACGGTGCGAAGGGCGTTGGCCGCAGGCGGCACGGTGGCCTCCATCAAGCCCGACACGGTACTGGAATCGGGGTTGTCCCAGGAGGGGAAGAACTCACCCCAGGAGAGGACCGTGCCGGCAATCCCTTGTGCCACCGACTGTCCCTGGCCGTCCCAGGTCCACTGGGTGACGCCGGGGGGCATGTTCTTCTTCAGCTCCACCCAGTATTCCATGGCCTCGATGCCTTCCGCATCGTTGCCGGCAAACATGCCGTCGGTGCCGAAGATCGACCCGCCATGGCCCCATAGCCAGGCCGTCCAGTCACACTCCAGCGAGTAGTGGCCGGACTTCATCTGCCCTGTGGTGCCGTAGATGGTCGGGCCTTTGGCTTCCTGGATTTTCTGGGCGTTCTCCAGGAACTCCTGCATGGTGCTTGCCGGTGCAAGGCCAAGCTCTTGGAAGAGGTCGCTGCGGTACATCTGAATGAAGATGGGAATGTCGTAGGGCACACCCACCATCACGCCGTCGTACATGGAAATGCCGTCGACGAGCGCCTTCAGGAAATCGTCGAAATTGTAGTTCGGCATGGCGAGGTCTTTGTTGGCCTCGTACTTCTCGCGCGGGTCCACAACGTCGCCTGAGAAGGCGGCCATCCAGGACTGGTCTAGATAGTAAAGGTCATAGGTGCCAAGACCGGAGGCAACGTCGAGGGTGAGCTTTTGCAACACCTGCTCCAGCGGCAGCGTCTCAATCTCCACCTTGATGCCCGTTGCCTCTTCAAAGAAGGGCTTCAAAGCCGAGTTGATGGCATTTGAGGGTGGCGTTGATTCGGTGGCAAGGCGCACGGTCTGGCCGGCGAAAGGTTTTGCTGCCTCTTTCAGCCAGGCCATCATGTCGCCCTGAAACTCCACCCCCTGGGCAGCGGCGGGGGAGACGAAGCCGAAGCCTGAGCGTGCGGCAAGGTGCGAGCCTGCCGCCAGCGCACCGGCGCCGAGGCCAAGCTTGCCTGCCGATCGCAGGAACGAGCGGCGGTCCATCTGGCCGCGTGCGTAGCGGTCCGCCACATTGGCAAGCCACAGTTTGCGGTCTGAAGGGTTCATAGTCGCATTCTCCCTAAGCATCCGGTCCTTGGCGGACCATTGTGGTGGCGGTGGAGGGCACCGCCCGGAAGGATCGGCTCATTGTTTCAAGGAGCCGAGCGTCAGCCCGCGCACCAGATTGCGCTGCACGAGCAGGATAAAGATGAAGGCCGGCAGGATGGCCGCTGTGCCGAGCGCTGCCATGTTACCCCACGCCGTCCCGGTGGACGTGACGAAGGTGGAGGAGACGACGGGCACGGTCTTCAGGCTCGTCTGCGTCAAGGTGAGGACGAACAAGAACTCCGTCCATGAGAAGATGAAGCACAGGACGGCCGTCGCCGCGATGCCGCCGATGGCCATGGGCGTCACGATCTTCCAGAAGATCGTAAAGCGCGAAGCCCCGTCGATGAGCGCCGCCTCGTCGATCTCGGTCGGAATGTCGTCAAAGAAGCTTTTGAGCAACAGCACCGCCAGCGGCAAGTTCATCAGCGCGTGGACGAGGATGATGCCTGTATAGGTGTCCAAAAGCCCAAAGTTTTTGTAGATGAAGAACAGCGGAATGGCGACGGCCACAGGCGGCATCATCCGCGTCGACAAGACGAAGAACACGAAGTGGTGCTGGGCGCGGATGCGCATGCGCGACAGGGCGTAGGCGGCCAACGTTGCAATCACCACCGCAAGGATGGTGGAGAAGAACGCGACGGTGATGGAGTCGCCGAGCCGCGGCAGCATGTAAAAGTTGCCGCCCCCCGGCAGCACCTCAAGCCCCCGCTCGAACCCGAAAGAGATGCCGAACACCTTCTCGAAGGATTGCAGCCCCCAGTCGAAGTTCAACAGCTTCGGTGGGATGGCGAAGATGTCCCGCTCGGGCTTGAAGGCGACCGTCACCCAGAAATAGATCGGGAAGGCGAACAGTGCGACCACCGCCCAGGCGACGACGGCGCGCACGATCCTTTGTGCAGGGCTGAGACCCATCAGTCCCCCCTCACCAGCGCAGCTTCGTCACGGCGACGAAGATGTTCGCCACCACAACGATGATCACGAGGGCAAACAGGCTGATGGCCGCCCCGTACCCCCATTTGATGAAGCTGAACGTCTGCTCCCACGCATAAAGGGAGAGGGTGTAGGTGGCCGTTCCCGGCCCGCCCGACGTCATCACGTAGACGTAGTCGAACATGCGATAAAGGTCGATGCCGCGGATGAGGACGGCAATGGCAATCACCTTGCCCATCATCGGCAAGGTGAGCCGGGTGAACACCTGGAAGGGGCTTGCCCCATCGATCATCGCCGATTCGAAGGGGTCGCGCGGCAGTGCCCGCAAGCCGGCCACGAAGATCAGCACCATGAAAGGCGTCCACTGCCAGATGTCGGCCAGCATCACCCCTGCAAGCGCCCTGTCGGGGTCCGACAGGATGGTGCCCGTCGCGTCCATCGCCCCGATCCAGCGCAACACGTAAGGGATGAGGCCGAACTGCGCGTCCTCCATCAATAGGAACATCATGCCCGTGATGGCGGGCGGGATGACCAGCGTCAGCGTCAAAATCGCGCGCAGGAGGCCGAAGGTGGGGTCGTCGCTGTCCAAGAGCAACGCGATGGACATGCCAAGCACAAGCTGGATGATGAGGCACAGCGTGGTGTAGACCAGCGTGACCTGCAACGCGCCCCACATGCGTGGATCGGCAAAAAGCTTCTGCCAATTCTCCAAACCCACATAGGCAAGACCGCGCTCTCGTGGCACGAATTCATGGAAGCTGAGCCAGATATTGTAAAACAGCGGGTAGAGCGCGAAGACGAGGAGGATGGCGATCAAGGGCGCCAACCAAAGCCAAGGGCTGTCGGTGAGGTGGCGGCGACGTCTCGGCACCTGCCGCGGACGTGGGCCGTCGCCGAGCGCCATGGCGCGTCCTGTCGCACTGCGAACCGTTGCGGCCTCACCCGCCAAGCGCGTCCTCCCGAAGGTGTCGCGCCGCTCTCATGGCGGCGCTTCATTCTTGCCGCAAAACTCGCATGACATTTTTTCTTTCGCAAGATCATTTGTTCGCAGGCACCGGTCACGCTATGGTCAGCGCGGGAGAAAACGTACAATGAGCCCCGCCCAAACCCATCAGAGCGCGGCCGAGGACACCGCCCAGGACTGGCCCGAGCAACTCGCCGTCAGAATTGCTTGGTGCTACTATGTGCTCGGCATGACCCAGCAAGACGTTGCCGCGCGGCTCGGCATCACCCGCGTGCGCGTCAACCGCCTGCTGGCAGAAGCGCGCAGGCGCGGGGTCGTGCGCATCTCCATCACCTCAAAGCTTGCCGAGAATGTGGAGCTGGAGGAGCGGCTGAAGTCCGCCTATGGCCTCGCCGCCGCGCAGGTGGTGCTGGCCCCTGAGGACGAGGAGGCGCTCGCGCACCTCCTCGGAAGTGTCGCGGCCGAGAGCGTTGCAGGCACCCTCCAGGACGGATGGACGGTGGGCGTGGGGTGGGGCATCACCCTCAAGGCCTTTGCCGATGCAATGCCGGAGCGCTCGCTCAGCAATGTGTCGGTGGTGGCCATGCTCGGCTCGCTCACCCGCCGCTCGTCCATCGATGCGTTCGAGGGCGCGACCACCTTGGCACAGCGCCTCAACGCCGAGTGCTTTTACATGCCTGGGCCGTTGATTTGCGACAGCGAAGCCAGCCGCAAGACGCTCGCCGCCCAGCCTTTGATGACGGAAGCCCTGCAGCGTGCCGCCGCCGCTCACATTGCCATTGTCAGCGTTGGCGGGCTCGACAGCGGCACCATCCGCAAGGTCGGGCTGATTGATGAGGACGAGTTTGATTCGGTGCGCAAGGCCGGCGCCATCGGCAACTTTCTCGGCCATTACATTGACGACCGCGCCGAAATCGTTGACCACCCCCTCAACAGGCGCGTTCTTGGCATGCGCCCTGACGAGCTCCACCGCATTCCCCGCCGCGTGATGACATCGGGCGGTGACACCAAGGTTCCGGCTTTGCGGGCCATCCTGTCGGCAGGTCTCATCACTGAGTTCGTCACCGATCAGGCCACCGCCCGCACCCTCCTATCTGCCACCCACTGAACCCATGAGGATATTATGACCGACGCCGAGCGCGCACTGCGCGGCGAAATTGCCAGGACCTGCCTTGCCATGGGCGACAAGCGCATCAACCAAGGCACGTCAGGCAACGTGTCGGTGCGCTGGGGCGAGGGGCTTTTGATCACCCCGTCCGGTCTTGCCTATGAGACCATGGCGCCTGAAGACATTATCTATCTTGAGATGGACGGCACTGCCCACGGGCCCCATGCCCCCTCGTCGGAATGGCGTTTCCACAGGGACATTATGCGCGAGCGGCCGGACCTCAACGCCATCGTCCACGCCCATCCGGCCTACTGCACCGGCGTCTCCATCCTCAACGAGGACATTCCGGCGGTTCACTACATGATTGCCGCCGCGGGCGGGTCGACGGTGCGCTGCGCCCCTTACGCCACCTATGGCACTGAGGAACTGTCCAAAAACGCCCTTGCCGCGCTGGAGGGGCGCAATGCGTGCCTTCTTGCCAACCACGGTCTCATCGCCTGCGGGCCGAGCCTTCCCAAAGCCCTTTGGCTTGCCGTGGAGATGGAGACACTTGCCCAGCAATACGTGATTGCAAAGTCCGCCGGCGACCCCGTGGTCCTCTCCGACACGGAGATCGGGGTGGTGATCGAAAAGTTCAAAAGCTACGGCCCACGGCGCAAGGACGAAGCGGCGGCAGAGCCTGCCAAGACCGCAAAGCCCGTACGAGGCGCAAAGCCAGCAAAAGCAGCTGCGCCCGCAAGAGCCGCAAAGACGGCAGAACCTTTAAAAGCGGCGACATCTACAGTGACAGCAGCGCCCGCGAAAGCCGCAAAGCCTGCAAAGTCCTCAGCTCCCGCCAAAGCCGCGAAAACCGCCAAGGCGGCAGAACCTGCAAAGGCGACAAAGCCCGCCAAAGCGGTGGAGCCCGCGAAAGCTGCAAAGCCAACAAAAGCGGCGGCCCCTGCAAGAGCGGCAAAGTCCACCAAAGCGGCTGAACCTGCAAAGGCGGTAAAGTCAGCGAAAGCAGCTGAACCTGCAAAGGCGGCAAAGCCGGCGAAAGCGGCAGAGCCCGCGAAAGCCGCAAAGACGGCGAAAGCGGCTGAGCCTGAAAAGGCGGCAACGCCTACCAAAGCGGCGGAGACGGCAAAACCCGCCAAATCCTCGCCCCGCAGGCGGGCCGCAGCCAGGCGTGCCACAGGCACCACCCGCCGCGCCAAGGGATGAGGGTCAGCGCGCGGCAAGGGCATTGCGCGCCACCCCCATCAATCCATCGGCCGTCAGCGCTGCCCGGCCCACGAACAAACCATCCACGCCGCCATCTGTGATGAAGGCAGCGGCGTTGGTGTCGTCGACGCTGCCGCCATAAAGGACGGGGAGAGGGAAGGCGGCCTTCAAAGCGGCCACCACCCCGCCAATGTCGTTGGGCGTTGCGGCCGTTCCGTCCACCCCGATGGCCCAAACAGGCTCATAGGCGATGATCGCGCCATTGAGGGCCGGCCCCTCCAATCCGTGGAGGGCGCGTTTGGCCTGGCGCAGCACCGTTTCAATGGCAGCGCCTGCGGTCCTGTCGGACCTGTCTTCGCCGACGCACAGGAGAGGGCGCAAACCTTCAGCCGCCACCGCCTTCACCTTGGCGGCAATCACGCCATCGGTCTCGCAAAAGTCGCGCCGACGCTCGCTGTGGCCAAGCTCCACAAGGGTACAACCGGCCTCCTTCACCATGGCCGCCGACACCTCGCCCGTAAACGCCCCTTCAGAGGCGGCGTGGCAGTTCTGCGCGCCCAAGAGGATGTCAAGTCCATGAGCATCAAGGGCGGTTCTGACGGTCTCGATGGCGGTGAAGGGCGGGCACAAAAACAGCGTGCAGTTCGGCGGATCGTCCCGGCAAAGGGCGGCGAGACGGTCCACGTACGCCTTCGCACTTGCCCGCGTGTGGTTCATCTTCCACGAGGTGCCAATGAGCATGTTTGACATCGGTGCCTTGTCTGCCAACGGCTGGCCCTGTCAGCGCCCGTCAGGGGTGCGAAAGCCCGACCACTTGTCGCGCACGGCCGCATGGTGCTCGCGGGGGTCGTACACGTCCACATTGAGGCCGAAGAGGCCAATGTCGAGTTCGCCCATGCCCCGCAGGATGGTAAAGGCCGCACCATCCCTTTGCCGCTCCGCCGCCACCTTGGTGATTTGCGCCGTCAGAACGTCCCTTTGCGCATTCAAGACGTCGAGCGTGGTGCGCTGGCCCACCCTGAGTTCTTCGATGGTCCCGTCGAGCGCCCTTTGGGCGGCGCGGATGGAGGCCTCGGCCGCGCGGGCGGCAACAATTCCCGCCTCGTAGTCGGCCCAGGCATCGGCAATGGTGGCGCGCACCTGGTCGCGCGTCAGGTCCACATTGATGCGCGCGCTCCCCAGCGTCTCCTTGGCCTGACGCACCTGTGCCGACACGCGGCCACCCTGGTAGATGGGGATTTCCACATTGAGCCTGATCTCAGCCGATTCGGTGCGGTCGGAGGCGCCGCTGTCAATGTCGGTGCGCACCGCCCCATTCACCGTCACCGTGGGCAGCGATTCGCCTTGGATGGTTCTGACATTGAAGTTCGCCTCGTCCACCTCGTGCAGCGCGCGGCGGATGTCGGGGCTCGCCCCCTGGCCCCTGTGCAGCGCCTCACCGAGGGAGGGGGGCAGGAGTGAGGCCACCGACGGCGGCGCTTTCAGGCCCTCGGGGTCGACGCCGGTCAGCTGGCGGAAGCGCGTGCGCGACTGCTTCAGCCCGCGCTGTTCCTCCGCAAGGGCGGCGCGCGCCTCCTCAAGCCTTGCCTCGGCCTGGTTGATGTCGGTGCTGGTGCCTTCGCCGAACTGCACACGGGCCTCGGCCGCACGCACCTGCTCTCCAAGGAAGTTCACGTCCGAGCGGCGCAGGGCAACACCGCGCCTGAAACGCACAATGTCGAGTGTGGCAAGGGCCGTATCCAGGAGCACGTCTTGGCGGGTGGCGCGCAATCGCTCCCGTTCGGCCTGCACATTGGCCTCGGCCTGGCGGGTGGCGTTGCGGGTGCGAAAGCCGCGGAACAATGGCTGCGCCAGGTTGATGGACGCTGTGGTGGGCGCCTGGGTCTCGCTCTGGTTGGTGGACCCGCCGCGGCGGCTTGGCGTGTTCACATCGCGCGTGTAGCGCGTGCCGGTGGACACCCCCGCCGTCACCGTCGGCCTGTTGCCTGAGCGGGCAATGGCAATCCCCTCGTCAGCGGCCCTCAAATCAGAGCGCGCCCTGTTGACGGCAGGGTTGCTGTCATAGGCGGCGGAGAACGCTTCGTTCAGGCTGCGCGCCGACCCGTCGTCGACCGCCACCCTCTCACGGCGCGCTTGACGCACTTGGCGGGGTTGCCGCGCTACGGGCTCTGGCCGCTTGCGTCTCGGCCTGACGGTGATGTGGGGGATCTCGCGCCCCGTGGCGGCGGGCACGGGGCTGCGTCCATCAATGGTTTCCCGGGCGCGGTAGGCGGCTGCGGTGCGCTGGCGGGCAGGCGGCTGGCGCTCCACCGAGGGGGCCTCCAAAAACCCCGTGTGGGCGCTTTGCAGGAAGAGGACGCCGTCGGCGCTCTTAAGGTCCACAGCGCCGTTGGGCGCCATCGCCGTCAGATCGGCGCCGCGAGTGACCGTCTCGCTCGCACAGGAGGCAAGCGCCAGGCAGACCGCAGACAAAGCCCAAACACGCATGGAGACGCCTTCACCAAATCAATGTGCGATTGGTGAATGGACAGGGTTAATGGAAGGATAACGGTGCTGGCTCAGCCTTCGGTAAAGGCGAGATTGGCCGCATCCATCAACGGTTTGATGAGGTAGGCGAGGACCGTGCGGTCTTTGGTGCGGATGAACACGTCCGCGGGCATCCCCGGCAACAGCTCCTGGTCACCCAGCCTGCCGCGCTCCTGTTCGGAAAGGGTGATGCGCACGGTGAAGTAGTCCATCCCCGTGTTGGGGTCGGTGGTGCGGTCGGCCGAGACGGTGCCTACAGTGCCCTCAAGCCGAGGCGCATCGCGGATAGAAAGGCCCGTCAGCATCACGCCCGCCGTCTGGCCGGGGACAATGTCATCCACATTGATGGGGGCGATCCGGGCCTCCACGATGAGGTTGTCGCTGTCGGGGACAATTTTCATCAGCGTTGCCCCCGGCGCGACGACGCCGCCCACGGTTGTGACGGCCAGTTCGTGCACCACTCCGTCCTCAGGGGCGCGAAGGTCCACCCGCGCCAGTTGATCGTCAGCGGCAACAGTCCGCTCCGACAAGGTCACGATTTCCGTTTGGACGCCTGCGATCTCGTCCAGCACCGTCTGCTGAAACTCGGTCTTGATCTGCAGGATCTGCATGCGGATTTCGGCAATGCGGCCACGGGCTGTGGCAATGCGGGCGGTGAGCTCCCCTTCCTCACCGTCAAGGCGCACAGCCTCCCGCTCGCGCGCCGTCACGCGGGAGCGGGGGACTAGGTCGCGCCGCAACAGCTGGCGCAGGTCCTCAAGCTCTGCGTTGACGAGGTCGATCTCCGTTGCCTTCGCATCGCGCTGGGCCACAAGGCCGCCGATCTGCTCCTCCAGCTGTGCGATCTGCTCGTTGAGCTGTGCGGTTTGCCCGTCGAGCGTCGCCTGCCGCGCCGCAAAGACGCCCGATTGGATCTCAAGAACCTCGTCCACAAGGGGTTCGCCACGGCGGGTTTCAATGTCCTGGCGGAATGCAAGGGTGGTCTTCCCGTCGCGCTCAGCGCTCAAGCGATCAAGCCGTGCGCGAAGGGCAAGGAGCTGGCCAGCGACGAGGTCACGGCCTGCGCGGGTTTGCGTGTCGTCCAGCTCCACAAGGAGGTCGCCTTTTTTCACCCTGTCGCCGTCGTCCACGAAGATGGCTTCCACAATGCCGCCTTCGCGGTGCTGAACGTCTTTCACGCGCGAACTCACCACCACCCAGCCCTGGGCAACCACCGCGCCGGAGATGGGGGTGAAGGCCGCCCACCCGCCAAGCCCGAACACCATCACCACAGAGGCGATGATGCCGATGGTGAGGTAGCGCTTGGTGGACACCGAGAAGATGGGGGCGTCGTCGACCGGGGTCATTCGGCAGCCTCGTTGGGCATGGCGCCCACAACGCGCATATCGGGCCGCTGGCGCACCACCTTACCCATCACCTCGTCCCTGTCGCCGAATTCGCGCACATGGCCCCGGTCCATCATCAACAGCTTGTCGACGGACTGAACGGCGGACGGGCGGTGGGCAATGACAATGGCAATGCCGCCGCGAGCCCGAACGGCTGCGATCGCGGCATGAAGGGCATGGTCGCCGTCCGCATCAAGGTTGGAGTTGGGTTCGTCCAGCACCACGAGGAAGGGGTCGCCATAAAGGGCGCGGGCCAAGGCAATCCGCTGGCGTTGCCCGCCCGACAAGGCAGCGCCCCCTTCGCCAATCATGGTGTTGTAGCCGTGGGGGAGGCCAAGGACGAGCTGGTGCACATCGGCAGCCGTTGCCGCCTTCACCACCTCGTCAGGCACGAAATCAGGGTCGAAGCGGGCAATGTTGTCCGCCACGGTGCCCTGAAACAGCTCCACATCCTGGGGCAGGTAGCCGATATGGCGGCCGAGCGCCTCGGCAGGAAACTGGGCGATGGGCGCCCCATCCAGCGTCACCGCCCCGCGTGCGATGGGCCACACCCCCACAAGCGCGCGCGCCAGGGTGGATTTGCCCGACCCCGACCGCCCGATGATGCCGAGCGCCTTGCCCGCCTCCATCTGGAACGCCACGTCGACAATGGTGGGCGTGCGCGAGCCCGGCGGCACCACCGTCACCTTTTCGGCCGCGACGGTGCGTGTGGGCTGGGGAAGGGCCATGCGCTCCTCGTCCGCCGTTGCGTGCAATGTGGCGTTGAGGCGTTTCATGGATTGGCGGGCCGACAAGAACTGCCGCCAGTTGGAGACAGCCGCCTCCACAGGCTGCAAAGCCCGGCTCATGATGATGGAGGCCGCAATCATCGCGCCAGGCGAAATCACCTGCAGCACTGCAAGGTAGGCGCCAAGCCCCAAAATGGCCGACTGCAGGAACAACCGCACCACCTTGGTGACGACGGTGGAGGTGGAGATGATCTCCGCCGCCCGCGCATTGGCCCGCAGAAACTGGCGGTTGAGGCCGGACCAGACCGTGCCCACCCCCGTCAGCATGCCCATCCCCCGCACCACTTCCGCATTGCGGCGGGAGGCATCGGCAAAGAGGGACCGTTTGGCCCCCAATTCGCCCGACTGGGACACGGCGGACCGGGCCCGCTTGTCGGTGAAGATGGCGATCAGCAAGAGTATCACCGCGCCAACGCTCGCCAACAGCCCCAGCAACGGGTGGATGAGGAAGACCACCGCCAGGTAGATCGGCATCCACGGCATGTCGAAAAGGGCGGTTACGCCGGGGGAGGAGAAGAACTGGCGCAGCTGATCCACATCGCGGATGGGCTGGGTCTGCTCGGCCATGGGGCCCAGCTTCATGGGCGCATCCACGTAGGAGGCAAAGGCGGTCTCGCCCATGTCATCGTCAAAGCGGTGGCCGACGCGGATCAGAATACGCTGGCGCACAAGGTCGAGGATCGCCATGAAGCCGTAGAGGACGAGCACGATGGCCGACAACGCCACCAGCGTCGGAATGCTGCCAGAGGCGAGCACCCTGTCATAGATCTGCAGCATGTAGATGGGGCCTGTCAGCATCAACAGGTTGATCAGGCACGAGAAAATCGCAATGCCGATCAGCGCGGTGCGCGCCCGACGCACCACTTTGGCAGTCAACGATCCTTTTTCTTGTGCCGCGCCCTGCGCCATGAAGACCGCTTCTTCGTCAAAGACCAGTGGTGCCGGATTAAGACGGCGCTATGCTTACCATAGAGTTGCCACATGAACGACAAATGCACGGGTTCGGCGCCCGTTCATGCTGACGCAGGGGCCAATGTCAGCGCCGGGTGAAGGGCGGATTTTCAGGCACGCCCTCGGCGATGGCCTTTTTCAGCCGTGGCGGCGGGGCGACGAACCAGTCTTTTTCGCCAAGGCCGTCCAGCACCCGTCGGGCGATCTCGCGGGCGGCCACTTTCATGCCTTCGCGGTGGTAAAAGCTGCCGCGCACCTGTGTGGCGCGGGCAAGGGCCCTTAGAAACTGGTCGCGGAAGACGGGGTCGGGCGGCTGGGGATGGGTCCAAAACTCG
>JBCDCF010000055.1:0-11561 GCA_039182345.1 Pseudomonadota bacterium | reverse complement strand
CCGGTTCCACGCCAAGGGCTTCTACCCGTTCTCCGACGATCTGGAGCCGCAGATCAACAACGAAGCCGGCGTCCAGGCGCTGGAAGAACTGGTGGCGGCCTCGGCCTACCTCTACCCCGGCGCGCGCACCAACGGGCTGTTTGAAAACTTCGAGGCCTATGGCGAGGGCGACAAGTTCGCCAACATCGGCTGGGGCGGTACGCAAAAGTTCCTGAACTCCGAAAAGTCCAAGATGCGCAGCAAACTTGCCTTCGGCAACATGCCCGGCGGTAAGGTGGACGGGCAGCTTCTGCGCACCCCTTACTTCAACTGGGGCTGGAACTACGTGGTCAACTCCGTCAGCCAGGAGCCGGAGATTGCCTATCTCTACTCGCTGTTTGCCTGCTCGCCCGCCATGTCCACCATCGCCGTGCAAGACCCTGACGGTTACTTCGACCCCACACGCAGCGCCCACTATGATGACCCGGACATCACCAAGACCTACAGCGCCGACTTCCTGCGGGCGCACCGGGACTCCATGCGCGACTCCATCCCCGACCTTTACCTGAAAGGCCAGGGCGAATACTTCGATGAGCTTCGCGTGGCCATCGCCGCGGCGGACGCAGGCACCAAGACACCCAAGGAGGCGCTGGACGACTGCGCGAGCGCCTGGTCGCGCATCACCCGCCGCATGGGCCGCCGCAGCCAGGCCGTCCAATGGCAATTCTTGAAGTCCAGCTATCCTGAAAGCGTGCGAGACAAGCTGACGTGACCACCACGCACAAGGATGACGCTGGCCCAACGCCGGCGTCATCCGCGGAGCATCACAGCATCCACCCGGCCCGCGGCGACCCTGTGCGCCGCGGCCTAATCCCCTTCAACGTGGCGCTGGTGCTGCCGGCCCAGTTGACGGTGATGGCGGTGGTGATTGTGCCGACCCTCATCGTCATCTGGCTGGCGCTGACCGACTGGCAGCCCACACAGGCCGTTCCCTGGTGGGAAGCAACGCCTGTCTGGTACTGGAATTTCCTTGACCTTTGGCATGACGACCGCTTCGTCAACGCGGTGTTGCGCACGCTTTTTGTGGTGGCGGTCTGTATTGGCGTTGAGTTGATCTTGGCGCTGGGCCTTGCGCTTTTGTTCGTGGAAGAGTGGTGGTGGAAGCGCCTGGCGGTCTCCATCGTCATCTTGCCGATGATGATCATCCCCGTGGATGCGGCCAACGCCTTCTTCATGCTGTTCAACGATCGCGGACCCATCAACCACTTGATTTCCATGATCATCGGGGAGCCGTTCGTGTTCTCCTGGCTGTCCCACCCCACCTGGGCGATGGTGCCGATCATGCTGTGCGAAATCTGGCAGTGGACGCCGCTGATGTTCTTGATGGTGCTGACGGGCCTCATGAGCCTGCCGCAGAACCAGGTCCGCGCCGCCACAGCCCTTGGGGCGAGCCCTGCGCGCATCTTTGCCAAGATCATGCTGCCGCTCCTCACCCCCGTCATTGGGATTGCGGTGCTGATCCGCTCCATCGAAACCTTCAAGATCTTCGACCCGGTCTACATCCTCACCCGCGGTCAACCGGGCGGGGCGACCGAAACCATCTCCATGTACATGTATAACGGTGCGTTCGTGTACTTTCGCATGGGGTACATCGCAGCGGCGGCGCTGATTGTTCTGGTGCTCGTCATTTCCATTTGTCTGGCGCTGTCGCGTCCGTTGAGCCGGCACTCCTGATGGGTATCGTCACAACCCTCCTGAAGCGTTTCGCCGTGATCCTTGCCATGGCGTTCGCCTTCTTTCCGATCTACTGGCTGTTCGCCACGTCGTTGAAACCGTTCGACGAATGGGCCGCCTGGCCGCCCGTGTGGCTGACCGAAAACCCCACCTTGCAGAACTATCGCATCGTCTTCTTCCCGGAAGCGGCGCAAGCGGTGGCGACCGAGCAGGCCGGCTCGCTGGATTACAAAGTCTCTGGCAGCGCGTGGAAAGCCTTCCAGGACAGTGCGATCATCTCCACCTTCGCAACGTTCTTCTCGGTTTTGTTTGGCACACTCGCCGCCTATTCCATCGTGCGCTATCGCACCGGCGGCGCGTCCTACCCGTTCCAGTTCCTCACCGTCAGGATGATGCCGCCCATTGCGGTGGTGGTGCCCATGGTGGCGCTGTTCTCGGTGCTGCGCCTGTCGGACACCTATGTGGGAATGATCCTCGCCTATACGGCGTTCACCTTGCCCTTTTCCATCTGGATGATCCGCTCCTTCATCGAAGAGACGCCGGCAGAACTTGAGGGCGCGGCGATGATCTACGGCATGAGCCAGATGGAAGCGTTTATGCGCATCACACTCCCCCTTGCCAAAGGGGGAATCTTGGCAACGGCGCTCTTCATCTTCATCCTCAACTGGTCGGAGTTCTTGTTTGCGCTGGTGCTCACCTCAGGCAACGTCACCACGGTCACGCTTCAGGTGGCCAACTACGTCTCGGCCTCATCGGGCAAGCTTTACGGGGTGCAGGCGGCAATGGGGGCGATCTCCACACTGCCGGTGATCTTCTTCGGCTACATCATCCAGAAGCATCTCGTGCGCGGCCTCACCTTCGGGGCCGTCAAGCGGTGAGGGCACGGCTTGCCCTCGACGGTGTCGCCAAGTCCTTCGGCGACACGCTTGCGGTGCGTGACATGTCCTTGTCGCTGGCGCCGGGGGAGTTCGTCTCGCTTCTGGGCCCCTCAGGCTGCGGCAAGTCCACCACTTTGGCGATGATTGCCGGTTTCGAGACCCCCACCAAAGGCGCCATCCTCATCGACGGGAAGGATGTGGCCCGCCGCCCGCCAGGCAAGCGCGCCATCGGCCTTGTCTTCCAGGACTATGCAGTGTTCTCCCGCCTGTCGGTGCGCTCCAACCTCCTCTTCGGGCTTGAGGCGCAAGGGGTGGGACGGGCAGAACGCAAGCGCCGGCTCGAGGCGATCGTCGAGCGGCTCGACCTTGGCCACCTCCTCACCCGCCGCGGCGCCAACCTCAATATGAGCGAGATGCAGCGTGTGGCCCTTGCGCGCGTTCTCGTCACCGAGCCGCTGCTCCTCCTGTTGGACGAGCCCATGTCCAACCTTGATGCGGCCATCCGCGAACGGCTGCGCACGGAGCTAAAGGCCCTGCAGCAGGACCTTGGGCAGACGGTCTTGTACGTCACCCACGATCAGGTGGAGGCGATGGCCATGTCCGACAGGATCGCCGTCATGCACGACGGTGTCATCGAGCAGATTGGCACCCCTGAGGACATCTACCACCGCCCCGCCACGCGCTTTGTGGCCGAGTTTATCGGCGATCCTCCCATCAACCTGCTGCCGTGCGCGGTGACCTCCGAGGGCAACGGCTGCCGCGCCATGACGGACGCCGGCATCCTCCTGGACCTCAACGGGGTCGCTGCTCCCGAAGGGCGCTACCTCCTTGCCTTGCGCCCCCACGACATTGCCATCGGCGGCACCGACAGCGGCACCCCAAGCACCGTCCGCTTCGTGGAGCGGTTCGGCCCTGAAGATGTCCTCCACTGCACCTTCAACGATGCACTCGTGACGGTTGCCGTGGCCCCCGACACCGCCATCATCGGCGAAGAGGTGGGGCTCAGCTTCGCCCCCTCGCGCATTCACCTCATCGATGAGGCTGACGGCAGGGTCGTCACCTCAAAGGCACCGTCATGAGCGCTCTTGCCGTCGACGGCCTCACCGTCACCTTCGACAGTCTGAAGGCGCTGGACGGCGTCGACCTTCAATTCGAGGAAGGCACCTTCTTCACGGTGGTGGGCCCCACCAACGCCGGCAAGTCCACGCTGTTGAAGACCATTGCGGGCGTTGAGCGCCCCTCCGCGGGCACGGTTCGCCTTGGCGGGCGCGACATCACCAAGCTTGAGCCGCGCAACCGTGGCGTCAGCCTTTTGTTTCAAAACATTGCGCTCTTCCCGACGCTCAACGGCTTTGACAACATCGCTTTCCCTTTGCGTCGCAGCGGCAAGAGCGCTGAGGCGATCAAAGCGCGGGTGGAAGAGATCGCCGGGATGCTGCGCGTCAGCCACGTCCTCGGCAGGTTGCCGCGCACGTTCTCCGGCGGCGAGCAGCAGCGCGTTGCCATCGGCCGCGCCCTTGCCGCCCCCGCCGCCCTTTTGATGCTCGACGAGCCTTTGACCAACCTTGACGCGCGCATTCGCATTGCGCTCCGCCTAGCTTTCAAGGAGCTTCACAGGGATACGGGCCAGACCATCCTCTACGTCACCCACGACCAGACGGAGGCCATGTCCCTGTCGGACAGGATCGGCGTGTTGAACCAAGGCCGTTTCGAGCAGATCGGCGCGCCTGACGACCTTTACCGCCGCCCTGCCACCGAGTTCGTCGCCCGCTTCATCGGCTCCCCGCCCATGAACCTCATCCCGGCTGAGATGACGGAGGACGCCGGCAGCCTCGTTGCCCGCGCCCAAGGGTTTGCCGTTCCCGTCGAAGGCGCTGCCACAGGTGTACGGCCGGATGAGGCGGCCATCGGCGTGCGGCCGGAGACAATTGCCGTTGCGGGAGAGGCGAGCGAGACCACCCCCATCCCCGCAAACGTCACCCAGGTGGAGCACCTTGGCGGACACAACGTCCTCAACGTGGCGCTGGGCACGACCGCCATCAAAGTGCGCACCCGCGCCGACCACCCTGTGGCGCGGCCAGGCCCTGCCTTTGTGGGCATGAGGGCGCGGGCGGAACACATTCTCGACCGGCGGACGGGGCGCTTTGTGAGCGCCACCGGTCCCTAGACAACAACGACGGAGGACGGCCATGTGCGTGTGCGGAGCGGCAGGAAAGGGCGGAGCGCTACCGGGGCGGTTTCACTACACGCCCTTCTCACAACAGATCGACGTGCCGGAGCGGCGCGCCCTTGAAGACATCATCACCATGTCGCCCGAGGACATGGCCAACGCCTCGCGTCTCGTCACAGGCACCTACAACGAACTGTTGCGCACCGCCGCCTCCATCGAGGACGAAGGCTATCGCCGCCTCATGCACGAGTGCATCACGGCGCCCAAAGTCACCTTCCTCGAGCTTTACCCCACTGAGGCGGACAGGCGGGAAAAGTTCGACGAGATGGTGCGCCTCGGCTTCTTCAACCCCGAAGACGATCCCGACCACGTCTGGCCGTCAGGCAACATGAACCCACAGACCTACCTGACGGCCCCCTCAAGCCACAACGATTTCTACAACGCCCACCCGGGCGGTCTTGCGGTGACGGTCGCCTACAACATCCGCATGGCCGACGCCTATACACAGCACTACCGCCAAGTATACGGCGTTCCCATCAACCGCGATGTGTCGGTGGCGGGTCTGTTGATCCACGAATACCCGAAAGTCTGGCTCTACCAGTGGCAGGAGGACGGCACCTGGCGGGAAGAGCCGCGCACCGTCTACGACGACACCTGGCACGCCCACTGCATTTATGTGACGGCGGAGCTGATGTACCGCCGATTCGATAGCCGCATCGTGATGGCAATGGCCGCCGCCCACCAGCTTTCCGCACTCGACGCCTCCATGGATGGCCGCAACGTTGTCGCCAACTGGGTGGGGCATGAGCGTGTCGCCCACTTCATCAGGGCTGCCGCATCGCTGGCTGGTGTCGACCCTGTGGACTACGGCCTTCTTGCCAAGAAGGGCGACGACTTGGTGCTAGAGCCCCAGCCCGCCGAACAGTGGATCACCCATCTTGCGGACATGAACTGGCCCTACGCCATGGGCGCCGCGCACCTTTACACCGAGCCTGCGCTCAAACAGGTGGCCGAAATGGACCTTGGCCTCTCCTCAGGCGACCTTGGCGCCAAGCCCTTCAACCAGTTGAAGAACTATGTGTGGTCCCAGCTCGGCCAGATCGCGCTTTACGAGATCTTGGTGCGCGAAGGGTTCGACGCCATGCGCGCCACGGTCAACCGCATGGTCGCCAAGTGAATAAGACGGCGGGCGCGGCACGGGATTTTGCCGAACGCGCGCTCGCCTTCGGCCGCGAGGGGGGTGCCGGCCACGGCAAGATCGAGATCCTGCCGACGGTGCGCGCCGACAGCCTCGATGACATGGCCGTCGCCTACACCCCAGGCGTCGGCCATGTGGTGCGTCATGTCCTTGCCCACCCCGACGCGCTGGAGGAGCAGACCGCGCGCGGCAACATGATCGCGCTGGTGAGCAACGGCACAGCCGTTCTCGGCCTTGGCAATGTGGGCCCGCGCGCCGCCATCCCCGTGATGGAAGGCAAGGCGGTGATGTTCAAATCCCTCGCGGGCCTCGACTGCATGCCCCTTTGCATCGACGCTGAGGACACCGACCGGTTTTGCGATGTGGTGGCGGCGCTGGAGCCAACGTTCAGCGGCATCAACCTTGAGGACGTTGCCGCCCCCCAATGCTTTGACATCATGGCGAGGTTAGAGGCCGACCTTGCCATCCCCATCTTCCATGATGATCAGTTCGGCACGGCCACCGTCCTCACCGCAGGGGTCATCAACGCCCTTGCCGCCACGGGCCGGACGGCCGCCACCACCACAGCCGTCGTCAACGGCTGTGGTGCTGCAGGTTCGGCCGCCATCACCATGCTGGACGCGTTGGGGATCGGTGACATCATCGCCGTCGACCGCAAAGGCATCGTCTCAGAAGACGACCAGGATGCGCCGCCCCACTGGCGCGCCATCGCACGGCGCACCAACAAGAACGCCCGCCGCGGCACTTTGGCGGACGCTTTGAAGGGCGCAGACCTCTTCGTCGGCCTTTCCACAGGCGGCCTCGTCAACGCCCAGATGGTGCGCAGTATGGCAAGGGACCCCTTGGTGTTCGCCCTTGCCAACCCCGAGCCTGAGATCAATCCCGCAGAGGCAATTACCGCAGGCGCTGCCGTTGCCGCAAGCGGACGGTTCGATGCCCCAAACCACTGCAACAACGTCCTTGCCTTCCCAGGCATCATGCGCGGCGCTGTAGAGGTCAGGGCCAAACGCATCACGCCTGCCCTTTGCCTGACCGCCGCAAAGGCCCTTGCCGCCCATGAAGGTGCAGGCGATGGCTGCACCACCCCGCTCCTGCCTTCCCCCCTCGACCTCACCGTCCACGCCACCGGGGCCGCGGCCATCGCACAAGATGCAACGGCCGAAGGCCTCGCCTCTCGCCAGCGCCCAAAAGGCACCGTTTACGGCCGCACCCTCACCCTTGCCACAGCCGCCTTAGGTCGCGTCGCCCACCTCCACCAAACCGCCCCTTAGTCCATCCTCAGCCTTCTCAGACCGAGAAAAAACGGCGCGGTATCGAATCAACCCGCCAGGTGACCTTCACCAACCAAGTCCACTCCGCTCAGCATTGCCGAACCCCTTGCCCCCTTACAGGCCTTGGGCCCCAAGCCTGTTCCTCGGAGCCAGCCGTCGCTGAAGCCCGAACAGAGCCTGAGGGGCGCCGGCTGCAAGGCTGAAAAGCGAAGCGTGCCTTGCGGCCGGCGCCCCTCAGGCTCAGGGCTTCATTCAGCGATGGCTGGCTTCGAGGGACAGGCGCCCCACCTGTTTCTTGGTGAAGTTCGAGCCCCCAACGGCGGTACCGCATCGCACTCCCCACCCCAACCTTGCACCAACCTTGCCGGCCGCCAGCCGAGACGTTGATACCTCGCCAGCCCATCTCGACACGATGGCCCGCAAAGCGTAGCGGTTTCGCCGACGGGTGCCCCACAAAAGGCGTGCGTGATGGCAAGTGAAAAGACCAGCTTGTGGGGTGCGCTGACGCCCGTGGCCGCGCTCTTGTTCGGCGTGGCGCTCCTTTACGCCGGCTACGGTTTGCAGGCGACATTGGTACCGCTGCGGGCGCAGACGGAGGGGTTCGACAATGTCGTCATCGGCATGTTGGGCTCGTTTTACTATCTCGGCTTTGTGGTCGGGTGCCTGTTTGCCCCTTTCGTCATCATCCGGGCCGGCCACATCCGTGCGTTCGCGGCGATGGTGTCGTGCGTGTCGGCGGCAACACTCGCCTTTCCCCTTGCCATTGGGGAGGTGGAGTGGATGGTCTTCCGCTTTGCCGTGGGTTTTTGCATTTCGGGCATCCTCGTCATCGTGGAAAGCTGGCTGAACGAGAAGGCCGGCAATGAGACCCGCGGCGTCGTCATGTCCACCTATATCATCATCACCTATGCGATGATCACCGTCGGTCAGATGGGGGTGACGACGCTGCCTTTGGTGGGGTTCGGGCTGTTTTCCTTCTGCTCCATCATCTTGTCCCTTGCAGCGGTCCCTGTGGCGCTCACACGGGCCGGTCAGCCGGCCCCGATCCCCGTGGTGCGGTTTCGACCTGGGCTAGTCTTTTCGCTGGCGCCGGCGGCCTTCGCGGGGACGTTCGCCAGCGGCATCATGACGGGCTCGTTGTTTTCGCTGGGTGCCATCTACGCCACCGAATCGGGCTTTTCGACCACAAACGCTGCCCTTTTTATCAGTGCTTTGGTGCTGGGCGGTGCGCTTGGCCAGTTCCCGTTCGGCAGGGTGTCGGACTTTTTCGACAGACGCATGGTGCTTCTCGTCGCCATGGTGGGCACGCTTGCCATCAGTCTGACGCTCGTGTTCGGCGATGCGTTTTCGAACAACACCATCGTCGTCTTTGCCCTGATCCTCGGCATCTTCGTCTTCCCAGGCTACTCTCTCGCCGCCGCCCACGCGTTCGACTGGACCCCTTATGAGGACATGGTGGAAACCAGCGCCGGCCTCATACTGTTGTTCGGCATCGGCTCCACCATCGGCCCCATCGTTTCCTCCGTTGCCATGGAGGTGATGGGACCGCGCGGCCTGTTCGCCGTTGTGGCACTCGCCGCAGCAGGGCTGGTGATGTTCATTGTCGCCCGCGTCTTCATCCGCGACCGCCCTGCCGATGATTTGCGCAGCGACTTTGACATCTACTCCACCGCCCCCGTGGGCGGTGCCATCACCCCCGAGCCCATTGCCGAAGACGACCCCAGCCTTGAAGTCCCCGTCTTCCCCACCCCAGCCACGGAGGCGGACGCGCCGAAGCCTGACGGACAGGAGGACGATCAAGCCCCCGAGCGCACAGGGGGCGAAGCGGGACCATCCACCGCATCCCCAGACCCTTCAAACCCCCGTCAGGCGGGTCCATGAAGCCTTCACATCCGCGCGCCCGACAGCCACATGAAAGGGTGTGAGAGGAGACCTTGATGCTGAAGTCCATTCGTGTCGCGTTGTGGGGCCTTGTGCTGGTGACGGTCGCCGTCGTTTCAGGCGTTTACGTGGGTCAGACCTTCTTCTCAGACGGGCGCAATGCGCTTGGCACAAGCGGCCTTGGCGCGGCCCTTGCCCGCAGCCAGTATGAGGAGGCGGGCGGCCCCTTCACCCTCATCGGCCTTGATGGTCGGACAGTCACGCGGGACGACCTTAAAGGCAAACCCCTTGCCCTCTTCTTCGGCTTCACCCACTGCCCTGACGTGTGCCCCACCGCCATGCTGGAGGCCAGCAATTGGCTCGACGCCCTTGGCGATGATGCCGACAAACTGACGGTCGCCTTCGTCAGCGTCGACCCCGCCCGTGACACGCCGGAACTTCTGAAGCATTATCTTGGCGCGTTCGACACGCGGATCGTCGGCTTGACGGCCGATGACGAAGCCACCATCGCCAAAGTTGCCGAACGCTACAAAGTGCGGTTTGAAAAAGTGCCTCTGGCCAACGGCAGCTACACCATGAACCACACCGCCGACACGCTCCTGTTCGACGCCGACGGCAACTATGTGGACTTCATCGCCTACCTGGCGCCCAACATCCGTGCCAACGAAACCGTCTTCGAGGCAGAGAACACGCGCACCCTTGAAAAACTGCGCGCGCTGATCGCCTCATGACGCGCACCGCCGTCATCGGCCTGACGGCAGGCGCGTTCCTGACAGGCCTCGGCCTCGTCCTGTGGGCGAACGCCGGTGCGGCCGTTTATCTGGAAATTGCGGTGAACGGCCTTTTGAACTGCTTCTAGCGGCGCCCTGTGCGGCTCGACCATTACCTCGTGGCCAACGGCCTCAGTCCCACCCGCTCCCAAGCGCGCGAGGCCATCTTGCGCGGCGCCGTCAAAGTGGATGGCACCGTGGCCACCCGCGCCGGCCAGAAGGTGGGCCAACAGGCCACCGTCGTCCACGCCGAGCCAGACCCCTACGCAAGCCGTGCCGCGCACAAACTCGTCCATGGGCTCGACCATTTCGCCATCGACCCGTCGAGAGCGTCGGCGCTGGACGTGGGCGCCTCCACGGGCGGCTTTACCGATGTGTTGTTGCGGCGAGGGGCCGAACGGATCATCGCCCTTGATGTGGGCCGCGGTCAGCTCGCCCCCTCCCTCGCAGGCGACCACAGGGTCATCGTGCTGGACGGTGTCAACGCCCGCCACCTGGACGCCAGCATGTTGCCCTACCGGCCGGACCTTGTTGTCTCCGACGTCAGCTTCATCTCCCTCACGCTCGTTCTGCCCTCCGTGCTTGCCGCTGCGGCCGGGGCGTGCCAGCTCCTCGTCCTCGTCAAACCGCAGTTCGAGGTGGGGCCCGCCCATGTGGGCAAAGGCGGCCTGGTACGCGACAGGGCCGCCATCGAGGACGCGGTGACGCGGGTGGAGGCAACCATCGCCGACGCCGGATTTTCTCTCATGGGGCGCACGCCCTCTCCCATTCAAGGCGCCGATGGCAACTGCGAGTTCCTTGTGGCCGCCAAAAGATGACGGCCGAGACACTTGCCATCCTCTCCCTTGACGATGACGGCCATGGCCGCACCGCAAGCGGCGAGGCATTCCCCATGACCGTCCCCGGCGATCGTGTGGTGGTGGACGGTGACGGCAGAGTGACCCTCATCGATCCCTCACCCCAGCGCGCCACACCGCCGTGCCCGCTGTTCGGCCAGTGCGGCGGATGCAGCCACCAGCACCTGTCCGATACCCTTTATGCCGACTGGATGGTTGGACGCGTGGAACGGGCCTTTGCCCGCAAGGGTCTGACCCCGCCCATCAAGGACCTTGTGCGCTCCCCCCTTGCCGCGCGCCGCCGCGTGACGCTGACGGCAGAGCGCACCGGCGAAGGCATTCGCGTCGGCTACACACAAAGCCGGTCCCACACGGTGGTGGACGTCACCCAGTGTCCGGCGATGGCGCCGCCCCTTGCCGCCTGCCTTCCCGCTCTGCGCACCCTTGCCGCCGATGCGGCCGGCGCCAGCGGCAGCGCACGGCTCACCGCCACACTGTGCGCCAACGGTGTTGACGCTGCCCTCACCACACCCAAGCCAAAACCGAAGAAGGGCCGGACCAAACGCCGTCCCGACGCACGGCCGCCGCCGCTCGCCACCGCCTCGGACGCCATCATCCGCATTGCCTTGAACGGCGAGACGCTCCTCCAGCGCGACACACCGGTAGTGCGGTTTGATGGTGTGGACGTACCGCTGCCCCCAGGCGCCTTCCTCCAGGCCACCCGCGAAGGGGAGGATGGGCTGATCAAGGCGGTGCGAGAGGGGGTCGGCACTGCCCTCAGGGTAGCGGACTGCTTCAGCGGCCTTGGCACCTTTGCCGCGCCACTGTCTCGCACAGCCTCCGT
>JBCDCF010000054.1:0-11565 GCA_039182345.1 Pseudomonadota bacterium | reverse complement strand
GCATCGGCAAGCTCAAAATCCACCACCAGATCGTAGCGCTCTTCAATCATCGCATCGATCCGCCTCTTGTGGTCCGGCAGCTGGGCCACGGGCACGGTCTCGCCTGAGAGGATGTAAAGGGCGATCAGCTCCTCCTTCACGTCCTCCTCCTCCGCGCGATCCAGCAGCAAGGTGAGGGCGGCGCGGTTGTTGGCCAGATTGTGGAAGAAGAGCTTTTGCGCCAGCTCCATCATGTAGCGGTTGCGCTGGTTGAAGAAGGTGGTGATCTGCCGTGCGATGAGGCCGATGAAGCCCACCAGCGCCCCGACGGCCGCAAACGGGTTGGTGGCCGCCAGCACTTTGCCTGTGGTGGTAAAGATGCCGAACAGCGTGCCGCCGCCGGCTGTCGCCGCGAACTTGATCTTATCGAAGGGGCGGAACTGGACCGTGCGCAGCGGAAACAGGATCTGCATGTCATGCTCAGGCATGTCCTTGAAGACCTTGATGTAAATGTAGGCCGCTGACGTCGCCTCGGGGAGCTGTTTGCGGTTGCGCCTGACCTTCTTCAGCGCCTTCGCCTCATCAATGTCCTGCGCCTCGGCGATCTCCTTTGCCCGGTCTTCCTCTGACTTCAGCTTCAAGAACACGAACAGGCGGCGATAAAACCGCACATCGTAGCGCGCCTTCAGGAGGTAGCCGGTCTCCGGCCGGCGGACGGTGTGGGTCTTGTAGTAGACCTCACGGCCGAACACCTGGATCTCGTCATACTCGGCAAGGTCCACCTCAATCTGGAGGGAGTAGGGGGTGGAGCCGTTCAGGATCTCGTTGAGGTCGTCGGCGGTGAGGCGGGTATAGTTGGCCTTGTTCAGGACACCGGTGACGAGGCGGCTAAGGCGGCCTTCCATCACCTTCATCTCCTCCGGCGAAAAGGAGAGGACGCGCACAGTGTCCCTGTCGGGACTGAAGGGCAGGTAGCACTGGCGCATCTCGGTGGCGAGCTTGCGGTAGTGCCTGTTGCGGTGGGCCTGAAGGAGAAGGGCAAGGCGGGCAAAGGCGTCCTGGTCGCCTTTCCGACCAGGGTCCTGGCACAGGTCGGAAATGACGGCCTGGCGGGTGAGGGGGATGAACCGGCTTGCAATCCGGTCGCCGGCTTTGGGGCTTGGCGCATCCATAGATCCGGGTCTCCCTTAACGCGTGCCGTTGGCCGCCGCGCACGCCCTCAGGGGCGCGGCGGGACTGCGCATTGACATCTCGCAACCACAGTCATCCTCCGAGCGTGCGACACCTTCAAGACCTTCCTTCAAAAAGCAGTCAATGGCATCGCAGCGTGGGGCGCTTTAGGACCGGCGTTCGGCCACGAAGGCGCAGGCATCGGCAAGCACGGATGAGGGCCCCACCTGGCACAGGCACTGGGCCGCCTCCTCCACAAGGTCGCCAAGGCGTGCGCGCGCAGCCGTCACCCCGAGGAGTGAGGCGATGGTGGCTTTGCCTTCCGCTTCGTCCTTGCCCACCCGTTTGCCGGTTTCCGCGGTGGTACCCTCAACATCCAAAAGGTCGTCAGAAAGCTGGAAGGCCTCCCCGAGCAGCGCGCCGTAGCGTGAAAGGGCCGCCAATGCGCCGTCGGACGCACCGCCCAAAATGGCGCCAGCCTCGCAGGAGGCGCGGATCAAGGCGCCGGTCTTCATGGACTGCATGAGGGCGATACCCTCAGCGTCGAGCCCCACCGCGTTGAGGTCGCGGTACTGGCCACCCACCATGCCCGCAAAGCCTGAGGCGCCGGCAAGGAGGGCGGCAAGCCTGCCTGCAGTGTCCTGTGGGACGGGTGGTGCGGTGATCAATTGGAAGGCAAGGGTCTGCAGCCCATCGCCTACGAGGATGGCGGTTGCCTCGTCATAGGCCTTGTGGACGGTGGGACGGCCACGGCGCAGGTCGTCATCGTCCATGGCCGGCAGATCGTCGTGGACGAGGCTGTAGGCGTGCAAACACTCGAACGCTGCCCCCACTGTTGCGGCCGCCGGATGCGGCCCGAACAGCCCCGCACACTCGATGACCAAGAATGGCCGGAAGCGCTTGCCGCCACCAAGGAGCGCATAGCGCGTCGCCTCGATCAGACCTGCCGGGGCGCGCCCTTCCGCCGCAAGGCGGTCCATCGACGCCTCCAGCACACGGTCGGTTTCGGCCGCCGCTTCAGCAAGGCGCTTTTGGAAGCGCTCGGTCATCCGTTTCCTCCTCGTCACAACGCTTTTGAACAATGATAAAGGATAGCTACGGGGCCGGCGAGCGGCTGGCCGATGTGGAAGGGGTGTTCGTGCGCGCCATCCTCAAGCTTTTTGGGGTTCTCCTCGTCACGCTGGTGTCGATCCCCCTGATTCTGACAGTGGCTTACGCGGTGATGGACCCCTGGTCCGTGCCCATGATCAGGCGGTCGGGAGCGGGTGAGCCCATCCGCCACCGCTGGGTGCCTTTGAACGAGATCTCGCCCACATTGGTGCAAGGGGTGGTGATGGCCGAGGACGCCCGCTTTTGCCTTCACTACGGCGTCGACCTTGGTCAGTTGAAGATCGTGGTGGAAGAGGCCCTTGATGGCGGCAACCCCCGCGGGGCGAGCACCATCACCATGCAGACGGTCAAGAACCTTTATCTGTGGCCGGAGCGCAGCTACCTGAGGAAGGCCATCGAGATCCCCCTTGCGGTGTGGATGGACCTCATCTTGTCCAAGGACAGGATTTTGGAGATTTACCTCAACATTGCCCAATGGGGCGGCAACGATTTTGGGGTGGAGGCGGCGGCCCAGCGCAATTTCGGCGTCAGCGCGGCCAACCTTACCGATCGTCAGGCCCTTGCCCTTGCCACCATGCTGCCGGCTCCCTCGCGGCGAAACCCGCGCAATCCTGGTGCCCGGCAGCGCCGTGTGATGGCCCATGTGGCGCGAGAGCTTGACCGCGCGCCATGGGTGTTTACCTGTCTGCCACAGTCTTTGCGCCCGTGATTGCCACCGAACCGGCCTGGCGCTATAAGGCTGGGCTTGGCGCCGTGGTCGGTGCCGTCAGCCTCACATGGATCCACGAACCGCCGCAGCCCGACGGCGCGGCATCAGGAGTATTCGCCATGGCCGTGCCCAAGCGGAAGGTCAGCCCCATGAAGCGCGGTTTCCGCCGCTCCACCGACGCCTTGAAGACCCCCACCTTCTCGGAGGACAAGGAAGACGGTGAGTTGAAGCGCCCGCACCACATCAACCTGAAGAGCGGCCGCTATCGGGGCCGTCAGGTTTTGCCGTCCAAGGACGACTGACGGGGTCTGCCTGATCGCTGCGCGATCGGGCACCAAACACGCCGCTTCTGCCCTAGGCCTGACGTTCCGCGTCGGGCCTTTTGGTGCGTGTTGTGCCTCCTCCGACGGGGCCGAAAAGGGGGGCAGTGCGCCCTCGTTGTGGGAGAATGATGGAACCGAGGACCGGTTTCGCGGCTTGGTGAGATGAGAACCCTTCTGACCGGCGCCATGAAAGGCCGGTCCACATCAACCAAGGTTGCCCGTCCATGAGCGTTATTCCGTTCACCCTTGTCCCGCTGATCCTTTATGTCGTTGCCGCCATGTTCGCCTATGAGCATGCGACCTATGCCGTGGATACGTTGAACGGCTCGCTGCACCCGTTCTGGAGCAAAGGCCTGTTCACGGTGGACCTTGTCTCAGGCCAGACATGGGCGCTCAGCTACGGCGATGCGCTGGTCACACTTGCCATCATTTTGATGTTGTTCAACCTGTTGCGCACCGCGAGCATTCGCAAGACCAGCGTGTTGTCCAACATGGTGATGGTGCTGGTGCTGTGCGCCTACGTGGTCACCTTCCTGGTGTTCGACTTTGCAGGCACGTCGGTGTTCTTCCTTCTCACCATCATCGCCCTTGTGGACACCCTTGCCACGGTCTCCATGTCCATGGTCGCTTCCCACAGCAAGGTGGAGCCCGTTCCCACCAACTGAGGCTCGCGCACAGAGTCAGCGTCAGAACGTGCGAAGGTCCGCCGCGGCGGACCTTCGGGATCTCAAAGCCCGGGACGATAAACCGAGAGCTTGCGCTGTGCGTCAGTCCAGCTCGTCTCGGGTGGGGACGGCGTTGCCGGGGTTGGCGCCATCCACGGCCATGATCATCATGATCACGATCCAGATGGGGGTGGCGGCAAGGGCGGCATAAAACGCCACGTCAATGCCGATCACGAATGTCAGCACCAGCACGATCAGCGTGATGTTGCCCAGGATGATGGCGGCCAGGAGGCCCACATCCACCCCCTTCTTCTTCTTCGTCTCGGGCGCTGCTTCAGCGTCGGCGCTCATCGGTCGCTCCCTTCATCATCCTGGTAGAGTATGCGCTCAGCGGCGCCCTTCATGTCTTCGTACTGTCCGTTGCCGAGCGCCCAGAAAAAGGCGAACAGCCCGCCCACGCTCAACACCAGTGCGATGGGGACGAGGTAGACCAACACGTCCATCAGGCCGCCTCCGCTTTGCCGCGCGTGGCGCCGAGGCCGCCGACGCGCATGGCGTTCAGGGTCACGAGGATGGAGCTTGCCGACATGGCGATGGCCGCAATCCAGGGCGTCACCAGCCCTGCCATGGCAATGGGGATCCAGGCGGCATTGTAGAGCATTGAGAAGGCAATGTTCTGGATGAGGATGGCGTGGGCGCGGCGGGCCACCTTCAAGATCAGCGACACATCGGCCATACGCTCGCCCTGCCAGACGGCATCGGCGGCTTGGCGAGAGATGTCCAGCGCGCTTCCGGGGCAAAGGGAGGCGTCGGCCGCTGCAAGGGCGGGGGCGTCATTGAGACCATCGCCCACCATCAAGACGCTGCGGCCCTTCTCCTTCAGTTTCTCCACCTCGGCGATCTTGTCTTGGGGACGCAGGCGCCCGCGCCAGGTGTGAATGCCGACGGCGCGTGCCATGGCGCCCACAATCTGCGGCCGGTCGCCCGACAACAGGCGCACATCCATAAAGTCCGCGGAGAGGCGGTCGATGGTCTCCTTCGCCCCAGGCCGCAAGGGGCTTGAGAAGGCAAACCGCACAGGCGCGCGGCCCGGGACGGAGAGGTAGACCTCAGGGCCGTCCACGGCGTGAGGGGTGGTAGTGGCGCCCACGAAGGCGGCCGAGCCAAGCCGGACAGGGCCGTCGGGACGCTCCAGCACAAGGCCCTCGCCCGATGCTTCGCTGACCCCTTTGGCAGGGACAACATCGGGGGCAGCGCGGTAGATGGCGGCGGCAAGGGGATGGCGGCTTGAGGCCGCAAGGCTTGCCGCGAGCGCCAGATCTTCGGCGGTGCCGTCGTGGCTGGTAAGGCTGGGCTGGGGGGCGGTCAGCGTGCCGGTCTTGTCAAAGACGACCGTGTCGATGCGCGACAGGCGCTCAAGCACCGTGTCGGATTTGAGCAAGACCCCCGCGCGCAACAGCCGGCTTGCTGCGGCAGCCCGTGTCATGGGCGCGGCAAGGCCGAGGGCACAGGGGCAGGTGACAATCAACACGCACACGGCCGCCACCAACGCCGGCTGCCAGCCCGCGCCCGCAATCACCCACCCCGCGAACGTTGCCGCAGCAAGGATGTGGACGATGGGCGTGTACCAGCGCACCGCATGGTCCACCAGCGAGACGAACCGGCCTTTCTGCGCTTCCGCCGCCTCAAGAAGGCGCACGATTTCCGCAAGGCTCGTCGCCTGGCCGGCAGCGCGGGTCTTGATGGACAGGGGCGCTGAAAGGTTTGTGGCGCCGGCAAGAATGGTGGTGCCTGGGCCGGCCTCTTTGGGGATGGATTCGCCATCGATGAGGCTGGTGTCCACCGTGGAGCGGCCCGACAGGATGACGCCGTCCACCCCCACCCGCTCGCCAGCGGCCACGAGCACCGTTTCGCCCGCTTCAATGCTTTCGGGCGGAACGGCTTTGGCGGTGCCATCCTCGGCAAGGCGCATCACGGGCTGGGTGGTGAGCGCGGCAAGACGGTGGACGGCCGAGCGCGCCTCGCCGCGCACCCTTTGGTCCAACACGCGCCCGATCAACAGGACGAAGAGGAGTGCGAGGGCGCCGTCGAAGTAGACGTGCGGCCCGCCATTGATGGTCTCCACAAGGCTCATCACCGTGGTGGCGATGACGCCGAGGCTGATGGGCACATCCATGTTGGCGCGCCCGCGCGAGACTGCCGACCAGGCCGCATTGAAGAACGGGCGTCCTGCATAGGCGATGGTGGGAAGGGCAATGGCTGCCGACAGCCAATGGAAGAAGGCGCGCGTCGCCTCGCCCATGGTGTCGAAATGGCCGGCCCAGACCGCCCATGACAGCATCATCACATTGGCGGTGCCAAAGCCTGCCACCGCAAGCGCCTTGATGAGGCTGCGCAGGGCTCTTGTGTCGCCCTCCGCCAAGGTGCTGGCACGGTAGGGGACGGCGTCGAAGCCAATGGCGGCAAGGCGCTCCACAATCCTGTCGGCGTGGGTGGCAGGGCCGTTCCAGGCCACATCGAGGCGGCGGGTGGACAGGTTCACCCGTGCCCGCGTGACGGTTTCGTCCTTGGCAAGGGCGTCTTCGATCTTGCGCACACAGCCGCCGCAATGGGCGCCCGCCACTAGAAGACCGAGCCTGTTGCCACCGCCCGCCTCTGCGTCCCGCTCCACATAGCCGGCAAGGCTGGGCGTCGGCGCGTCGGCGCCGCGGGGCAGGGGGCCGGTGGCAGCAAGGCTCACGACCGTGCTCCAGGGGCAAGCTCCACAGGGACCACTTTTTGGAAGGTTTTGTCGCCATCGACAGCCGTCACCTTCAGCGTCCAGCGGCCGCCGAGGGGTAGGGTGAGGTCCCCGCCATAGCGTCCCTCACCCTTGTGGCTCAGGACAAGGGGAATGGCCTGCGCATTGCGGGTGGAGCGCTCGGCAAGGACGTGGACCGTTGCCGTGGTGATGGCGCCGTCCTCTTTGTCGCGCAGGGTGACGAGGATCGGGTTTGCCTCCTGCGCATCCCCCTCATAGGCGACCGCGAGGGACCAGCCGAGGGCCGCTTGCGCCTGCGCCGCTGCGGAGGCGGCTTCGGAGGTGATGCCTGGCTGGTAGGGCCCTTCCGTCACAAGTCCCGGAAATGTGCTCACCGACAGGTAGACGAAGTGGGCCAGAAGCCCCGTCAAGAGCACGAAGAACCCCACGAACGCCCAAGGGATCCAGGCGTCCTTGTCGCGCTTTTTCGGCTCTGGCGGCTTGGGTGCGTCCGTCATGGCTGGTCAGGGCCCCAGAAGTAGGTGGCTGTCTCAGCAAGGACGGCACCGCTGTCGGCGTCCGTCAGGGCAATGGTCATCGCCTCGCGACCGTCGGGGGCCGCCTCAGGCGGCAGGGCGATCAACACACGCAAGGCCTCGCTGCTGCCGCGGGGGAGGGGGACGATGGCCTCATCGCCCGTCAGCGCAGGGCCGCCTGCCTTGGCGATCGCGATGCTGGCATCGGGCGCACCGACGGCGGCAAGGCGGATCCTGTCGGCATCGGCGCGCAGGTTGGAAATGCGCATCTGATAGACGTTACGAATGTCGCCATTGGACATCACCACGTAAGGCGGCTGCCGTTCAGGCGTGACGGCAATCTGCATGGTGGAGCGGCTTGTGAGCACCACCACAATCCCCACCAGAGCGATGGCGAACAGGGAGGCAAAGCCAATCATGCGCACACGCGGCCTGCGCTTTGGCGCGACCACGGGCGCGGCTGCGGTGGCGGTCGGCCCCTTCGCCGCCATCTCACGCTCTGAGAAGAAGCCGATGAGGTTGGCGGGGCTTCCTGTCTTCGCCATCACGTTGTTGCACGCATCGATGCATAGCCCGCAGCCGATACAGCCAAGCTGCATCCCGTTGCGAATGTCGACGCCCGTGGGGCAGACGGCAACGCACAGATTGCAGTCCACACAGTCGCCCAGCGGCACGGCGCTGCGCTTGCGGTGCTTGCCGCGCGGCTCTCCCCGCCAGGCCTGGTAGGTGACGAGCTGTGTGTCACCATCCAGCATCGCCGCCTGGAAGCGTGGCCAGGGGCACATGTAAAGGCACACCTTCTCGCGCGCATAGCCTGCCAAAAGGTAGGTGAAGATGGCAAAGACCGCGACGAGGAGGATGGCGGCCGCAGGGGCCGTCCCAGTGAAGAAGCCCGGCCACAACTCCCGCGCAGGCACCACGTAGGAAATGAAGGTGAGGCCCGTCACCACCGCGATCGCCACCCACAGCACCTGCTTGATGGCGCTGCGCAAGGCGGTCGGGTTGCGGCCTTCCACGCGCCGCTCGATGATCTGGAACAGGTCCGTCCACAGGGTCTGCGGGCAGGTGAAGCCGCACCACACCCTTCCGACGAGGGTGTTGGTGAAGAACAGGCCAAACGCTGACGCCAGCAACACCAGGACGAGGAGATAAAGGTCCTGCGGCCAGAAGGTGAAGCCGAACACGTAGGCACGGCCCATGGTGAAGGAGAACAGGACCGCCTGTGTCGGCTCGTCAGCCCCGCGCTGCCACGGCACCCATGGCAGGATGTAGATGAACGCGAAGGCGGTGATGAGGACAGCCGACTTCACCTTCCGCCAGCGGCCCGAGACGGCCCTTTGACGGATCTTTGCCCCTTCCGTGGGCGGCGGCTCCCAAGGAATGTCCGACGATATACTCACGAACCCTCTTGCTCCTCCCCGCCACCGAGGCTGTGGACGTAAACCGCAAGCATCTTGATGACAGCATCATCGTTGAGCCGCGGACCGAAGGCCGGCATGACGCCGAGCTTGGGATTGGCGATTTGTGCAATCACCTCATCGCGCGAGCCGCCATAGAGCCAGATGGCATCGTTGAGGCGCGGCGCACCCAATAGCTGGTTGCCGGCCCCGTCGGCACCGTGACAGGCCACGCACTGGGCCTCATAGGCCGCAGCGCCGGGAAGCTCGGCAAGGGCGCCATGGTCAGGGCTGCGCGGATTGAGGGCGAGCACATAGTCGGCCACGTCCTCAATCTCCTGCTCCGACAAGATGGTGGCGTAGGCGGGCATGGCGCTCACGCGCGCATTGGGCAGGCCGTTGCGGATGCCGTGATTTATGGTGGTGTAGATGTTTTGAAGGTCGCCGCCCCACAGCCACGCATCGTCGATGAGGGATGGGAACTGGCCCAGCTGACCGCCAGCATTCACCCCATGGCAGGCAATGCAGTTGACCGCATAGGCGGACTGGCCGCCGCGATAGGCGAAGGTGGCGAGTTCCTCGTTGGCGACAATGTCTTCAAGGGAGGTGTCGGCAATTTGGGCGCGCATGGCCGCCTGGGCCTGACGCGCCTCCTCTAGCTGCTCCTCAAGGGCAAGGCGGGCGGTGTAGCCGAGCGAGCCTTGGAATGCCCCATCGGTGGTGGGGAAGGAGGGCAGGAACTGGACCGAGACGAAGGCAAAGGCGATCGAGGCCAGAAACACCATCAGCCACCACTGGGGGATCGGTGTGCGCAGCTCTTTGATGCCGTCCCACTGGTGGCCTGTGGTGTACTGACCTGTGATGGGGTCGCGTTCGATTTTAGCCATCACGGTCCTCCCCGCGGAACGGAATGTTGGCGTGGTCGCGCATCTCCGCCTTGCGGCGCGGGTCGAACACGCGGATCACCAGAGCGATGATGAAAATGATGCCGCAGACGAGGAAGATCGCCTCGGCATAGCCGATGGAAATCTCCGTCACTGTGTAAGCTCCTGGCCCTGGCGCATGGTGCGCGGGTCGAAGGTGGAAAAGTCCACCATGGTACCCATCACCTGAAGGTAGGCGATCAGGGCGTCCATCTCCGTCACCTCATCGCTTAGGCCTGTGAAGGGGCCGAGCGGGGCGCCTGCATAACGCTCAAGAAGGCCTTCGGAGTCGCCTTTATCGGGGTGGGCCTGGGCCATCATGTCGGCTTTGGCGTTCTCGATGTCGGCGGCGTCGTAAGGGGTACCGAGGAAGCGCAGGGTCCTCAGGTGATCGTCCACGTCATCGTACTTCAGCGGCCGGTTGAGGAACGGGTAGGCCGGCATGATGGAGGCCGGCAGCACCGCGCGCGGGTTGATAAGGTGGGCCGTATGCCACTCGTTGGAGTACTTGCCCCCCACCCGCGCAAGATCGGGACCTGTGCGCTTGGAGCCCCACAGGAACGGGTAGTCGTAAAGGCTTTCAGCGGCGAGGGAGTAGGGACCGTAACGGTCCACCTCGTCGCGGAAGGGGCGGATCTGTTGGCTGTGGCAGGTGTAGCAGCCCTCGCGCATGTAGATGTTGCGGCCGAACAGCTCCAGCGGCGAATAGGGCCGCACGCCTGCCACAGGCTCGATGGTGTTTTCGATCTTGAACAAAGGCACGATCTGCACGACGCCGCCGATGGACAGCGTCAGCAGGGTCAAGATCAGCATCAAAGGCGCGCTTTTCTCGATAACAGAATGGGAAAGCATCGCCTTTACTCCGCCGGGCTGAGGCCTGCCGCAGAGCGCGGCGGGGCCGTTTGGGCTGTCATCGGGGCCGTGACGGTGCGGTAAAGGTTGTAGGCCATCACCAGGACACCGACGAGGTAGAAGATGCCGCCGATGGTGCGCGTCACGTAGTAGGGGTGCAGCATCGCCACGGTGTCGGAGAAGGAGTAGAGCAGGAAGCCCTGGTCATCGTAGGTGCGCCACATCAGCCCTTGGGTGATGCCTGAGACCCACATGGCGGTGATGTACAAAAGGATCCCGACGCTCGCGAGCCAGAAGTGCACCTCAACGAGCCCTTCGGAGTGGAGCGGACGCTTCCACATGCGCGGCACCAGATAGTAGACCGCACCGAAGGCGATGAAGCCCACCCAGCCGAGCGCGCCAGAGTGCACGTGGCCCACCGTCCAGTCCGTATAGTGGGACAGCGCGTTGACCTGCTTGATGGACAGAATCGGCCCTTCGAAGGTGGACATGCCGTAGAAGGCGACGGCCACCACGAGGAAGCGCATGATGGGGTCCGTCCTCAGTTTCCCCCAGGCGCCCGACAGCGTCATGATGCCGTTCACCATGCCGCCCCAGGAGGGCATCCACAGCATCACCGAGAACACCACGCCCAAGGTCTGCGCCCAATCGGGCAAAGACGTGTAGTGGAGGTGGTGGGGCCCGGCCCAGATGTAGAGGAAGATCAGCGACCAGAAGTGGACGATGGACAGCCGGTAGCTCCAGATGGGCCGACCCGCCTGCTTCGGCACGAAGTAATACATGATGCCGATGAAGCCAGCGGTGAGGAAGAAGCCCACCATGTTGTGGCCGTACCACCACTGCACCATGGCGCTCTGCACACCTGAAAACACAGGGTAGGACGTGCCGGAGAACATGGAGGTGGGGATCGCGATGTTGTTGGTGATGTGCAGCACCGCAACGGCGATGATGAACGCCCAGTAGAACCACAAGGCCACATAAATGTGCGGCTCTTTGCGGCGGAACACCGTGCCCGTGAAGACCACGAAGTAGAGCACCCAAAGCAGCGTCAGCGCGATGTCGAAGAACCACTCCGGCTCGGCATACTCTTTACTTTGGGTGAAGCCGGCAAGGTAGCTGACGCCCGCGGTCAGGATCAGGATCTGGTAGCCCCAAAACAGG
>JBCDCF010000053.1:0-11595 GCA_039182345.1 Pseudomonadota bacterium | reverse complement strand
GTGGCGGGCAAGGTCGGCAATGTCCTCCTTGCGCTCGCGCAGAGGCGGCAAACGCAAGGGGACGACGTTGAGGCGGAAGTAAAGGTCTTCCCGGAACAGCCCCTGGCTGATCCACTGGCGCAGGTCTCGGTTGGTGGCGGCCACAATGCGCACATTGGTGCGAATGGGCGAGCGTCCGCCGACGGTGGTGTATTCCCCCTCCTGAAGGACACGCAGGAGCCTCGTCTGCGCCTCCATGGGCATGTCGCCGATCTCGTCCAGAAACAGCGTACCGCCTTCGGCCTGCTCGAACCGCCCGGCATGACGGCTGCTGGCGCCGGTAAAAGCGCCCTTCTCGTAACCGAACAGCTCCGCTTCGATGAGGTCCTTAGGGATGGCCGCCATGTTGATGGCAACGAACGGTCCTTTGCGCCGCTTGCCGAAATCGTGGAGGGCGCGGGCCACTAGCTCCTTGCCTGTGCCCGATTCGCCGTGGATCAGCACGGTGAGGTCGGTCTGCATCAGCCGCGCCAGGACACGGTAGATGTCCTGCATGGCGGCCGAGCGACCCACGAGGGGCATCGGCTCTGAGGGGTCGGGCGTGCGCTCAAGGTTTTGGGCGCGCGGCTCCGACAAGGCACGGCCCACCACGTTGATGAGCTCTTTGAGGTCGAAGGGCTTGGGCAGATACTCGTACGCGCCCCTCTCGGAGGCGCGGATGGCCGTCATGAACGTGTTTTGCGCGCTGATCACCACCACGGGAAGGTCAGGCCTGCGGCGCTTCACGCGAGGGAGGAGTTCGAACGCGTTTTCGTCGGGCATCACCACATCGGTGATCACAAGGTCGCCGTCGCCTTGGTCGATCCAATTCCACAAGGTGGCGGCGTTGGAGGTGCAGCGCACGTCAAAGCCTGCCCGCGACAGGGCCTGGTTCAACACCGTGCGGATGGCGCCGTCATCGTCGGCCACCAAAATTGTCCCCGTCATTGCCCCTCCTCCTGCGGCCCTTGCGGCTCGGCAAAAGCCGGCATCAGCACGCGCACCGTTGTCCCACCGGTGCTGTCGATCTCGATGACGCCGCCGTGGTCACCGACAATCTTGGCGACAAGGGCAAGACCGAGGCCAGTTCCGTTGGTCTTTGTCGTGACGAACGGTTCAAACAGGTGAGGGACAAGGTCATCCGGCACGCCAGGGCCGTCGTCCTTGACGCAAAACTCCAAGGGCAAGCTAACTTTGTGGGGCGATCCTGGGGCGGCCACACGCATACCAGGGCGGAAGGCCGTGGTGAGGGTGATGGAGCCGCCCACAGGGGAGACAGCCTCTGCCGCATTCTTCACCAGGTTGATGAAGGCTTGCACAAGTTGGTCGCGATTTGCATGCACAGGCGGCAGCGACGGGTCGTAGTGCTTCTTGATGTCGATGGTGCGGGCAAAGCCCGAGCGGGCAAGGCGCTCCACATGGTCAAGCACATCGTGAATGTTGACGGGGGCGCGGGCGACGGGCCGTGCATCCCCAAACACTTCCATGCGGTCCACGAGCTTGACGATCCTGTCGGTCTCGTCGGTGATGAGGCGGGCTAGGGCGCGGTCGTCCTCCCCCAATGTGGGCTCGATCAACTGCGCAGCGCCTCTGATTCCAGACAATGGGTTGCGGATTTCGTGGGCAAGCATGGCCGCAAGGCCTGAGACGGAGCGGGCGGCACTGCGGGAGGTGAGCTGCCTGTCGATCTTTTCGGCCATGGACGGGCGGTCGAGGGTGAGGAGGATCACCGAAGGGTCTTCGGGCAACGGCGTTGCGTGAATGTCCACGATCTGCCCCGCGCCGAGCTTGGGGGAGGACAGGTCCACCCTGTACTCCACCATCCCCGCACCGTGCTGGCGCACCTTGTCGGGCAGCGTCAGAAGCGGGCTGCCGAAGGGCACGAAGGCCGACAAGGGCCGCTCGCGCAGATGGGCAAGGCTTGCGCCCAGAAAGGCCTGGGCGGCATCGTTGGCGGCAACAATGGCATCCTCACCGTCCAACACCAGAACCGCATGGGGGAGGGCGTTGAGGACCGCCGATGGGGTCACCTTGCGTGCCTGGCTCACAAAGCCATCTCCGCCGACATGAGCGCAGGTGCAGGTGTTGCTGGCGCCGCGAACAGCCGTACAAGGGCGGCCCGCGCCTCAGGCAGCGATTCGGCCGTCAACGCCTTGGTGCGCGCGGCAACATCCACGAAAGATAGGTGCGCGGCATAGCCAGCAATGTGCTTGCGGATCATCTTGAGCCCCAGAGCCGTGCCGTAGTGGGCGCACAGGCGCTCAAGATGTTCGCCCGCAAGGCTTGCAAGGCTCGGCCGCTCTGGCGGCGCGCGATCCCCCACAAGGGCGCTCCCGATCTCCCCCACAAGCCAGGGCGCACCGACGGCGGCACGGCCGATCATCACGCCGTCAGCGCCTGATTCCGTCAGAATCTGCCGCGCGTCCGCAAGGCAGGTCACATCGCCGTTGGCCACGAGGGGGATGGTGATGGCCTCACGCACGCGCCTCAGCGCCGGCCAGTCCGCGTGGCCCTTGTAGCGCTGGCAGCGGGTGCGGCCGTGGACGGTGATCATCTGCGCGCCTTCAGCCTCCGCCCGCGCGGCAAGCTCTGGCGCAGTCATCAGCGTCCTGTCGTAGCCAAGGCGCATCTTCACCGTGACGGGGACATCGACAGCCGCCACAGTCGCCGCAATCAGCCGGGAGGCATGGTCCACATCGCGCATGAGGGCAGAGCCGGCCCAGCCCCCCACAACCCGCTTGGCAGGGCAGCCCATGTTGATGTCGATGATGTGGGCGCCGGCCCCTTCGGCGATGCGTGCTGCCTCCGCCAGATCCTCGGCCCTGCAACCGGCAAGCTGGACGGCGTGGATGGGCAGGCCATCCCCCTCAAGCTTCAAGCGTGCCTCTTCCTCGCGGGCGATCAGGCGCTCGCTCGCCACCATCTCGCTCACCACAAGGCCTGCGCCGAACCTGTGCGCCAACTGGCGAAACGGCCAGTCGCTGACGCCCGACATGGGCGCCAGTATGGCCCGGTTTTCAATGGCGATGCGGCCGATGCGCAACGGATCCATCGGTGCGGTCAATCGTGCCCCCAACGAACTCTACTGCCTACAAATTCACCATGTCTGCAAAATTAGCAAGTCGTCGCCTTGCGTCTTTTCGTCGGTGCCACCGGGGTTGTGGATGGGATGGCGGTTCATGGCGTGCGGATGGGGCTCGCAAATCGCCCCGTGGGCGCGGTATGGAAGCGGCATGGATCAGTCAACCACCGACGCCGTCATCCTTGCCGCGGGCCGCGGCTTGCGGCTGGGCGCTCCCATCCCGAAGCAGTTTTTGGCCATCACCGGTGGAACGGTGGTCGGTCGCGCGCTGGATGCGTTTTTGGGCCACCCTCAGGTGCGCCGCGTGGTGGTGGCCATCGGCCCTGAGGACGCAGATGCCTTTGCCGCCGCCTCAGGCAAAGGCGGCGCGACGGTGACCACCGTCATTGGCGGCGACACCCGCCAATCCTCCGTTAAAGCCGCCCTTGACGCCCTTGCCGACGACCCGCCCCATAACGTCCTCATTCACGATGCCGCGCGCCCTTTCGTCAGCGCTCACGTGATCGACAGGGTGGTGGCTCAGCTTGACCAGACGGACGCCGTGATCCCAGCAATTCCCGTCGCCGACACCTTGAAGGCGGTGGAAGGCGGCGTCATTTCCCGCACCGTCCCGCGGGAGGGGTTGATGCAGGCCCAGACGCCCCAGGGCTTCCGGTTTGCAACCCTTCGCGCCGCCCATGAGGCCATGGCCGACCTTGCAACGGACGATGCGGGCGTCATGGAAGCTTTTGGCAGGAGGGTGAGCGTGGTGGACGGCGAGCGCGGCAACTACAAGATCACGACCGCTGAGGACCTTCTGGCCGCCCGCGGCGGCGGCTACACGGTGACGGGCACGGGGTTTGATGTGCACCGCCTGGTGCCTGGCGGGCCTTTGATCATCGGCGGTCTGACCATCCAAAGCCAGATGCGCATGGACGGCCACTCCGACGCCGACGTGGCCATCCACGCCCTTACCGACGCGCTCTTCGGCGCCATCGGCGACGGCGACATCGGCCAGCACTTTCCGCCCTCCGACCCACAATGGAAGGGAGCGTCGTCGGACCGGTTTCTTGCCTTTGCGGCGGAGCGTGTGCGGGGGGTGGGCGCCATCGTTCACCTCGACCTCACTATCATCTGCGAGCGGCCTAAAATCTCGCCCCACCGCGAGGCCATGCGCGCCCGCATTGCCGAGATCATCGATGTAGACCCGAAAATTGTCTCGGTGAAGGCCACCACCACCGAACGGCTCGGCTTCACAGGGCGCGGGGAGGGGATCGCCGCCCAGGCCGCCGCAACCGTCCTCCTGCAAAGCGGTCAGAGATGATGTTTGACGCAGCCCTTTTAAAGGACGCCGCCGACACCCTTGATGCCGCGCGCCGGGAAAGCGCCTTCATCGTCACGGTGGAATCGTGCACGGGCGGCCTCGTGGCGGCGGCGCTGACGGCCGTTGCAGGGTCTTCAGATGCCGTTGAAGGCGGTTACGTCACCTACACCAACGAAGCCAAGGTTCGCCTCGGCGTCTCTTCAGAGCTTGTTGAGGCCCATGGCGCCGTCAGCGAAGAGGTGGCAAGGGCCATGGCCGAGGCGGGGCTGTCGGCCACAGCCAAGGCGCCGCAGCCGGACGGGCCCGCTGTCAGCCGGGTGTGCGTGTCCATCACCGGTATTGCAGGCCCCGGCGGGGGTACGGCCCAAAAGCCTGTGGGCCTTGTGCACTTTGCAGCCAGCTACAAAGGCCGCACCCGCCACATCAAACACACCTTCGGTGATGTGGGCCGCGCCAAGGTGCGCGAGGACAGCGTCGTGGTCGCCCTCGGGCTGATCAGACGCGCCTTGGCCGGGTGAATGGCGAACCCTTAGGCGGCCTCAGGCAACGACAGGCGCATGGCTTCCACATCCTCAAGGGTGGGGAGGGATGCTTCATTGCCGAGCCTTTGGACGGCAAAGGCCGAGGCGGAGCGAGCAAAGTCGAAATGGCCGCTCCAGGACCGCTCCGGCCAGGTGACGGCGGAGTAGAAATAGGCGCCATGGAAAACGTCACCCGCGCCACTGGTATCGATCACGTTTTCCCGCGGCACATAACGGGCGGGCATGGTGTGAATGTCGCTTGCCCCTTCGTACCAGACGAGCCCGCGCTCCCCTTGCGTCACCGCACCCACCTTGCACCCTTTGGAGCGCAGGTAGCTGAGCATGGCGATGGGGTTCAACTGCATCTGCTCGCACATGCGCTCCGACACCACCGCCACGTCGATGAACTCCAAGAGCGCATCGGTGGTTGAGCGCGCCGAGCCGCCGTCGAGGGAGGTGAGCACCCCCATCTCCCGGCACGCCTTGGCGTAGTGGATGGCAGCATCGGCCATGTGACCGTCCACATGAAGGCCGCGGCAACCGCTAAGGTTCAGCATGGGGAAGGGGTGCAGGAAATCGTCGTCACGGCACCTGACGATGGCGCGCTTGCCGTCCTTGGGCATGATGAAGGAGAGGCTCGCCTCGCTCACCTTGCGTCCATGCACCGATATGCCGGCCCGCGATGTCATCTCCAGGAACATGCGCGACAGCCAGTCGTCCGCCTGCTGGCACAAGATGTCGCCCTTAAGACCCAGCTTGGCGGCACAAAAGGCCGAGGTGACAGCGTTCCCCCCAAAGGCGACCGCATAGTCCCGGGCGATGGTCTTCTCATCACCCGTCGGCAGCTTTTCGGCCAAAAACGTGATGTCGATATAGGCGTGGCCGATGAACAAGGCGTCCACAGGAAACCTCCGTTGCAATCCGACGGTCAAAGCCCGCCTGACAACGGCGGTGCGGCTTTTTTAATGATGGGACAATCGTAACGAGATTGCGAGGTGTTGCACCACCAAAGCACAGCGATGATTGCATGGACCGGCGAGAGATTGCGCCGCGCAACCGGTGAGCGCTAAGCCTGACGCCCCGTCACCACCCCTCGGTGCCGGGACCGCCTTTGATGGGACCCTTCAGCCGCGACGTGACCCAGCCCGAATAATAGCCGCCAGGTTGCGGGGAGACTTTTTCCTCCCCCACATACGCCTCATCCACGCGGCTTGCGTAGAACACGATGGTGTCGGCCAGCGCATCAAAGCCGCGGCCAAGATCGTCGAACGGGTCGGGATAGGTGTAGGCCGCGTCCTGGACCGTGTGTCCGTCCACCACGAGGTCGTAGTAGACGGCGGCCCCTTTCCATTCGCACACGGTCAGGTGGCCGTTCTCCACAAGGCAGCTCATGTCAACGTCGGCGATGGGAATGTGGTAGACCGGCGCTCCCGCCGTCTCCAACACACGCAGGCCGTTTGTCGTTGCCGCCACCGTATGGCCCCGGTGGACAACCTTGATGGGCTCTGCCACAGGCTCCACCGCAGGGGGGCGCGGAAAGTCCCACACCGATTCCTCGCCCGGCCCAACAGGCTCCATGTGGCGTGGCTTGGCCGACAGGCGCCAGCCGTCCCGGTGCGGGCGCACACGGCGCAGCAGCGTCTCCTTGTCGGGCAGAGATCGGCCGTGTCCCGTCATGGTCGAAATCCTCAGATTGGGGCTTGTGGGGAGGGAACTAGATCAGCCCAAACCACCAGGCGATGGCCAAAAGCATCACAATCGCCTGCAGCACGGCAATGGCGCGAAGGAGCGTGCGAAACGGCTCCTTCTGGGTTTTGTGGCGAAGCTTTTGGGTGCCCCAGATCATCGCTGGCGAAGCGCCAAGGGCGGCGATGATGAGGAGCGTGCGCTCAGGCACCCGGCGCTTATCCGTGCCCGCCACCTTCTTGTCGGCGGCAAACACCAACAAGCCGAATAGATTGATGATGACGAGCCAGGCCAGGATGAGGAGAGGGCCCGTCACGACGGCACCTCTTTACCCAAGAACGCCTCCGTCAACCCGACCACCTTTTGTCGTGCGGTGTGGTGGACCATGTGGCCCTCACCCTTCAGCACATGGCATTGCGCTTGGGGGACGGCGCGGGAGAAGGCCACCGTCTGGCTGTGCGTTGGCACCACCCTGTCACCGCTGCCGGCGATGAGGAGGATGGGAAGGCGCAACGCACCATAGCGGGGGGCAAGCGCTGCACTCTCGCGGCAGATCATGGCGGCGTCCTCAAGGCTTGCCTCAAGCTGGCTTTTGCGGCTGGCAAGGTCGGTCTCGAAGTGGGTGTTGAAGGCATCGGTGGGTGGGTCGGGGGCGAACATCTGCGCAATCATCAACCCCAGGGAGGAGCGCGCAAGGGGGAGGGCGGCACCGCGCACAGCCCGCCTGAACCGGCCCTTACCGGCCAGGAGCGCGCCGGCCGTCCGCGCCCAGATGCCTTTGGGGTAGTAGACGCCCGCAATCAGCACCAGCGCGCTGACGGGCGTTCCTTGAAGCACCATTGCAAGCACGGGCAGCGCGCCGAAAGAGTGGGCGACCACCACGGGCGCTTTGAGTCCTTCGGTGCTTATGGTCGCCGCAAGGGCCTCGGCCTGGCGCGCAACGCTCCAGCGCTCGGCGCCGCGGGGCGGTGACGCGCCGTAGCCCGGCCGATCCACCGCCACGAGGGCGTGGCGTTCTGAAAGGCTGTCGGCAAAGCCTGCGGTGAACCAGTCCCGATGGGTCGCGCCAACGCCGTGGACGAGGAGGAGCGGCGGCGCGCCAGACCCCACCCGAACCGCCGGAAGTGGGCCGGCCGTGCCGCCAAAGGTACGGGCCTTAGCGACGGGAAGGGGGGTGTGCAAAACGTTGGTGGGCATTGGCGTCAGTGTTCGGCCGTAAAGGCAAAGGGCGAGCGCTGCGGTGTGCTGCGCTCGCCCTTCAGGATCTGGGGCGCCGCGTCCCGGTGGTCGGGGCGCGCCGTTATCGGCTTATTGGTTGGCCGTGACGGTGAGCTTCAACAAACCAGGCAGGGTCTGCGGTGCGGTCATCACAGCGCCCATGATCTGCGCGAACGCCACAGGGTTGGCGGGCTTGGCAGCCACTTCAACGTTCTGCGGGTCGGCCAGATAGGTGGAGACGGCGGACGACACCTGCTCGGCAAGGGCCTCATCGCCAAGCATCATGGAGATTTGCATCTGCACCTGCTGGGCCATTCCCTGGATGAACTGGTCGCGCGCAACGCCCGACTGCTCAGCCACCATGCCGAGGACGAAGTTGGTGATGCCCTGGTCCTGGAACTTGGCGGTGAAGCCATCGAAGGCGGCCGTTGCCAAGGCTTCCTGGGCGCGGGTGGGGTCTTCGATGATGGCACGGGGAATGCCTGACAGCATCACGTCCGCATCCAGCTTGCCCACCTTCTGGACATCCATGTCGTGCTTCATTTCCATCGCCTGGGTGTCAGAGTTCCAGGTGAGGTTGAGGGTGCCGTCGGCCATCAGCGGGTCGGCGCCAAGGGCCTGCATCATGCCCTGCATTTGCGGGTCGGGCACCATGCCTGAAGGCAGCTGCAAACGCTCAAGCGTCACGGCGATGTTGGTGGGAATGGGGGCAATGAAGTCCTCCATCTTCACCTCGAACAGGCCGAGCTGGAGAAGACCCGCAGCGCCAGGCGCCTTCATCTCCACCCCTTCCACGGTCATGCCGCCCAGAAGGGGCATGGCGTTCATGATGGAGCGGGGGGTGGGCGAGCCGCCCATGATGGCCTGGGTGATGACGGTGGTCACAGCGTCACGGTCCGGGAAGACGAGACCGGCGACCTCGAACGTGCCGAGCTTACCGGTGGTGTCAGGACCGTTGAAGTCGAGGCCGATGACGGCAAGGCGCTCAAGCCCTGCCGCAGACAGGCCCTGGAGCACGAACTCGCCCAGCTTGGCGGTCACAGGACCGGCGTTCACATCAATGTCGGAGAAGGCGTACTTGCCAAACCCGAATGCCCCATAGACGTCCAGAACCAGGGGAATGATCTGCGCAGGGTTCGGCTCATTGCCGTTCATGATGGACACGACGATCGGGTCGAGGCGCGACAGCAAAGGCCCACCACGGCTCGGGTCGATGGTGAAGTTCTCAAAGACGCTCTCGCCCATGGTCATGGAGAAGAGACCGTCGGCGGTCACATCGACGCTGTTGAGAGTGGTGCTTTCCAGAACGTTCTGGGGGCCGTCGGTGGCGCCCGTGCCGGTCATCCATGCGGCGAGCGGTTTCAGATCAAGGCCTTTGCCTTCGGTGTCGCCGTAGCGCAGCGTCAGCTTCACAGGATCGCCGCCGGGCTCCATGGGCTCCAGCACCTGCTCGGACGTCATCGGCCCGTAGGAGAAGCTTTCCAGGCGCCCGTTTTCCACAGGACCGATGCTGACCGGACCGTAGGTGATGTCTTGAACGTCGCCTTCGATCTTGGTGGTGCCTGTGATCTTCTCCACCGAGTTCAGGGCGTAGGATTGGGCAATGCTCCAGTCCAGCAGGGGCCCGAAGCGCGACACCGGCTTGTTGGGGTCGTTCTCAAGGGTGGGCAGCGGAAGCCAGGAAAACGACTCCACGACGTAGTTCGTCATGGTGAGGTCGTATTCCAGGCCCTCGTCCATACCCTCAAGGGTGAGCTTGAAGTTGGCGGTCGGCACGCTCAGCTTGTCGGCCGAGTATTGCCCGCCGGAGAAGGCCAGATTGTCGATGGCGGCCGATTCAGCCGTGATGCTGGCGGTGATGGTGGCCGTCTCCCCCTCCACGGTGAAGGAGTGGGACCAGTTCATGGCGATGTCGTTGGCGGTCACGGTATCGCCGGACCGTACGACCGATCCGACGGTGGCGCTTTGGGCACCGATGCTGGCCGCATCGGTCAGAAATGAGCGGACGGCACTGACATCGTCGAAGGAGGACGAGATGCCATCTTGGGCGAACGCTGCCGGGGCGGCCAGCGTTGCAATAACGAGTAGGCGGAGCCGCATGGGCTAATCCCTCAGAGTGTATTCGGTCACAGGGGCAGGCACCATTGGCATGATTTGGAACCAGAACCAAGGGTGACGGCCGTGCGCCGACGGGTCAAAAAAGCCGACCTTCCGACAAAAACCTGTCCAGTCTGCGCGCGTCCATTCTCCTGGCGCAAAAAATGGGCGCGCACGTGGCCGGCGGTGAAGTATTGCTCGCAAAGATGCCGGCATGCGGCAAAGGGAAGCGAACATCGCCAGGCCTGACGCTACCGGTCCGCTGAGACCGTCACGTTCAAGATGTTGAGGATTTGACCGGGTGCGGTCATGGCCCCCGTTGCCAACTGCATGAACGACACCGGCGACGGCGGCTCAGCCGTCATGGTGATGGTCCCTGTGTCGGTCAAAAAGGTTTCAATCGCGGCAAGGATCGGTTCGGCGCGCTCTTCCGGCACGACGCCTGAGATGACACCGCGAGCCATCCCCATCCATTGGGGCAGCACCTCATTGTCCGCTGTCCCGCTGGAGTGGGAAAACACAGCCTTCAACAGGTCAATGGCGCCCTTGTCCTGGAACGACAGGCTCATATCGGCAATGGCGGCCAAGCTGATGGCCTCAAAGGCGCGGGCCGGCTCCTCGAACGCCAGAACCGGAATCCCGCTCACCACCAAATGCATGTCGAGAACGCCAAGGCGCTCATAGTCGCTCTTGGTCTTTATGGTGAGGGCCTCTGTGGACCTGTCGTAGGTGAGGATACCGGACTCCCGCACATCGAACGTTTCGTAACCCCTCGACGCCAAAAGCCTGTCGATGTCGGGGGGGAATGTGTCTGCGACCCCTTCGACCACGGTCTCAACGTCGTAGGTCACGTTCGTGGGGATCGGGCCGATATGGTCGGCGAACCGCATCGTCATGGACGGGACGGACACCCCCCCTTCCATGGTCGGCCCCTCCATGACCATGCCCTCGACGCTGAACGACCCGATCTGCGGGTAGCCTGCCAAGGCAACGACTGGGGACGCTGCGGTGATGGCAGCGACATCGGGACCGACACCAAAGCGGCTTTTTGCCCAAGCCACGTCGTTGATCGACAAGGACGTCAGGGTTGCGATGTTGGTGGTGTCGGTGGTGGAAAAACCGTCGAGGGCGAAGGCACCGAAGCCTTCAGGCGTTAGCTCCGACAGCGCCACACGGTCGATCTTGGTGTCGATCCCGCCTGAGGTGTGGGTGATGTTTTGTGCCTCCACCTCATCGGCTGAGAAGAGGCCCATCATGAGGCCGGCCAAGTCCATGGCGCTTGTGGCGGTTCCGCTTTGTTGCGGCGTCAGCGATGAGACCGGGGTGAGGGCAACGTTGGTGGCCTCCACGAAGGGAATGGTGAACTGGTCGCCATTTGGCAGGGGGATCATGAGGGGGCCGACGGTGGCCGCTGTTGCGAGCATCGCCGGAGCTTCGGGGCTCTCATCGGCAAGGAGAGTGCGCACAAGGGCCGACACGTCCGTGCCGGTCACGATCACTCGCTCTTCGCTGTCGGTCTGTGCGCCGGTCAGTGTGGTGATGCGACCCTCAGCCAGCCCCTCCACAAGCACCGAAATGTCTTCGGCCATAACCCTCCCGCGGCCGAGACTGGCGCCAGCCAGCCAGGTGGCCGCTGCGCCGACATCCAATTCGCCCGCAACGATGGTGGC
>JBCDCF010000052.1:0-11596 GCA_039182345.1 Pseudomonadota bacterium | reverse complement strand
TTCAGTCAGCCCGAGCACGGAACGTTGACCGATAACGGCGACGGCACGCTCACCTTCACGCCGAACCCGGGCTTTTCCGGTTCGACCCAGTTCACCTACACGGCAAGCGACGGCGCCGATGCCAGCGAGGCCACCGTGACGCTTGCGGTGGGCGAGGTTGGCAGTGGCGACCTTCTGTTCTCGGACGATTTCAGCGGTGCCACCCTTGAAGAGGGCTGGGAGTTCTTCGGCATCGGTGGGTCTGCCGGCCTGAACGGGGCAGACCAAGAGGCTTGGCTGGAAATTGTTTCGCCGCAGGGCGTTGCCGTGGACGCCCTTGATGCGCTCACCACCCCGCGCGTCTTGCAGGAGGTCGCCAACAGCGACTTCGAGGTCTCCATCAAGTTCCTGAACGATCCGACACAGGACTACCAAGAACACGGCCTGCTCGTGGTGCAAGATGACACGAGTTGGATCCGCTTCGACGTTGCGATGACGACGTCCGGCCTCAGGCTCATCGTGGGGGTCGTGGAGGACAATGACGGGTCGATTTCCCTCTTCAAGGGGATTTCTCCTGGCGAAGTCACGCATCTCAGAATCACGCGCGAGGGGACGACGTTCAACTTCGAAACCTCCTCGGACGGTGACAGCTGGACGCTCGCCCACACTGTGACGAGCAGCATTGTGCCCACCTCTGTGGGGCCGTTTGCAGGCAGCACGACGTTCGAGGGAAGTGTCCCCGGCTTCGTCTCGATGATCGACTGGTTCGAGACCGCGTCGGCCCCTCTCGCCTATGATGACAACGCCCCGCCCTTCGCCGAGACCGACATTGTGGTGGCGAGCCAAGACACCAATCAGACCATCGACATCGCAGCACTCTTGGCCAACGACAGCGATGCCGACGACCTCACGCTGGTCAGCTTTACCCAGCCCCAGAACGGCTCGTTGTCCGACAATGGGGATGGGACGCTCACATTCACCCCGGCGCCAGGTTTTGCCGGGCTGACGTCATTCTCCTACACGGTCTCCGATGGTGCGGCGAATGCGTCGGCCGAGGTGCTCCTTGCCGTCAACACGCCTGGCAACGACGCGCCTGTGGCCACCGACAAGACCCTCACCACCAGCGAGGATGTGGCGCAATCGATCGATGTCCTGGCGGGCAACAGCGACCCCAACGGCGACCCCCTGACCATCGTGTCCTTCACACAGGGCGAACGTGGCACGGTCTCCGACAATGGCGATGGCACGCTCACCTATACGCCCGACCCCGATGCGGCGGGGGCCGACACCTTCACCTACACCATCTCCGATGGACTTGGCGGCGTTGATACCGCCACCGTCAATGTCTCTATCGACCCGGTCAACGAAGCGCCCGTTGCCGTCGACGACACTGTGGTGACGCAGGCCGGTGTCCCCATTGTCATCGCCCACGCCGACCTTCTGGGGGACGACACCGACCCTGACGGGGACACGCTCAGCCTTCAGTCCATCACACAGCCGCTGCACGGGACCCTCGTCGACAACGGCGACGGGACGCTGACCTACACGCCGAACGCCGGCTTTTACGGCCTTGATGGTTTCACCTACGTCGCATCGGACGGAACGTTGGACGATACGGCAACGGTTGCCATCACCGTCGAGCCGCAGTTCGGATTCGTGTCCGACGACTTTAGCGGTGCGGTTACGGGGGCAGGCTGGAGCTTCGAGGGCCCTGTGGGCAGCGCGTCGCTGCACCAGGAGGACGGTGAGGGGCTCTTGCGCCTCACAGTGCCCACAGGCAACAACGATGTGTGGCAAACGGTCGACGCGCCGCACTTCATGCAGTCGGTCCAAGACACCGACTTTGCCATTGAGGCAAAACTTCTGACCTTGCCGACCGAGCGCACGCAAATGGTCGGTCTCCTGGTCGAGGAAGACGATGCCAATTGGATCCGCTTCGACACGTTGTTTGACGGGACGGACCTTCGTCTTTTCGCGGCGGTCACGCGCGATGGCGTCTCGTCAGCCGTCTTCAACACGCCGATCCAGGCCGGCGAGGCGAACCATCTGAGGATCACCCGCGAGGGCGACAACTGGACGCTCGCCTATTCCTCCGACGGTGTGGCGTGGAACGACGGTGTGTCATTCTCTGAGGCCATGGTGGTCCGCGAGGCCGGCGTCTTTGCTGCCACGGCACACAAAGCGCCCGGGTTTGCCGCTGACATCGACTACGTGAAAGTCGTTGGCGACCCGATCATCGATGATGTGACCATTCCCAACCCTCCCGTTGCTGTCGACGATGTGGTTGCGACGGGAGAGGGCGTGCCGGTCACCTTCACGGAGGCAGATCTTCTTGCAAACGACAGTGACAGCAACGGCGACCCGCTGACGATCACCGAGATTGCCGTCGTGGGCGGCGGTGTGCTGACCGATGACGGCAGCGGCGGCTACACCTTCACACCGGACACAGGTTTTACGGGGGTCGGGGAGGTCGCCTACACCCTCTCTGATGGGACGGGAGGGCCCACGGATCAGGGCAGGGTTCTGATCGACGTCGACAATCTGGCGCCTGTTGCGACCGATGACGCAGTTTCGCTCGCCGAGGATACGTCCGTAACGGTCTCGATCGTCGGCAACGACGTCGATCCGAACGGCGATGAGGTGCGTGTCGTCTCCCTTGGTGCAGCGCTCAACGGCCTTGCAACGTTGAACGGCGACGGCACCGTCACCTACACGCCGACGGACAACTGGTCCGGCGTCGAAACGCTCGCCTACACGATCACGGACGGGATCTATGAGGCGCAAGGAACGCTCGTCCTGACCGTTGCGCCCGTGGACGATGCGCCGACTGCGGTTGACGACACACTCTTCACGCCACCCGACACGGCGCTCGTCATCGATCCGCAAACCTCGCTGTTCGCCAACGATATCGAGCTTGACGGCGAGGTGCTGACACTTGCCGGCCTCGGGACCGCCGCCAACGGAACCGTCGTGGAGCTTGGCGACGGCACGGTGCGCTACACGCCGAACCCTGGGTTCAGGGGCACGGACACATTCACCTACACGGTGACGGACGGCACAACGTCGTCCACCGCCACAGCCACGGTCGATGTGCGCGATGCCATCGAGGTCTGGTACGGCGATACCCAGACATTCGGTGCCCCCGGCGAAGCCCAGGAGTGGATCAACATCCTCGGCAACGTTGCCACCAGCGGTCTGACCTCGCTCAGCTATTCCATCAATGGTGCAGGGTCGACAGCGCTCTCCGTTGGGCCTGACACGCGGCGCCTGCACGACAATGGTGACTTCAACGCCGACATCGCCTTTGCCGCTTTAGACCCGACGGCGGCCGACGACATCGTCACCTTCACCGCCACCTATGACGATGGCACCGTCCAAACCCGCGATGTGACGGTGGTCTACGAAGACGGGCAGAGTTGGTCGCAAGACTACAGCATCGACTGGTCGGCCGTCTCCGACCTCCAGGATGTGGTGCAGGTGGCCGACGGTACATGGGCAATTGAGGCGGACGGGTCTGGCGTGCGCCCGGTCGACCTTGGCTACGACAGGCTGTTGGTTCTCGGCGACCAGAGCTGGGACAACTACGAACTGCGCATGTCCGTCACCATGCACGACCTTGAAAATGTCGACCCGAACGGGCGCGATGGCGGTGCGTTTGCGTTTGGCATGCTGTGGGACGGTCACACGGACCAACCGGTGAAGAACTTTCAGCCGAAGTCTGGTTGGGAGCCCGGTGCATCGATCTTCTTCACAGGCAACAAGTTCAAGATGCACAGCTACCATGATTTCGGTGAGCTGTTGGATGTTCAAAGGTTCGACCTTACTGAAGGCGCGACATACGAGTTTGCTGTGAAGGTCGAGCAGACCGGCCTTTACGACCGCACCTACAGCCTCAAGGTTTGGGAGACTGGCACAGCCGAGCCGGTGGATTGGACCGTCCAGGGAACGGAGACCTTCTCCATCGACGAGGCGCCCGCCACGGGCTCGATCTACCTCAACGCCCACTATTTCGACGTGGCGTTCAACGACCTCAGCGTCACGCCCATTGAGGGGAACGACATCATTGCCGGTACCGAGGCTGACGAAGTCCTCATTGGTGCCGATGCCTCATCGGCAGCGCCTGGTCGTGGCGAGGTGGACACCTTCGTGGGCGGCGGTGGGGCCGATGTCTTCATCTTCGGCGACGAAGACGGAGCGTTTTACGACAGCGGCGGCGGTGGTGGCGGAGAGGAAGACCTTGGCTTCGTGTGGGATTTCGATGGGGCCAATGACACCATCCAGCTTCACGGCAGTGCAGCCGACTATAGGCTGGCCGATGCTCCCTTAGATCTTCCTGCAGGCGTTGCCGTCTACCGCGTGAACCCAGCGGGCGCTGATGAACTCATTGCCCTCCTCAACACTGAGGAGACATTGTCGCTGGAAGACGAGGAGTTCGCCTTCACCGCCGATTTCATCGCGTGATGCGTTCCCATGCGGTGGCGGGAGAGCCGGCGCGCCTCTGAGCGTCGGCGACCGACTATGTCTGGAAGTACAGCCGAGTGGTGACGGCCGTGCCCTGGGCGAAGCTCTCCATTCGGTCCGGGTAAACCCCTGTGAGGAAGTCAGCCAGGCCGTAGGTGAGGGCGTCGTCCTCCACGAACACCGTACGGCGACCACCGACAGAGGGCAGTGAAAGCATGCTCCCAGAGTATGTGAGCGAAACGACCAGCGTGAAATCGTCATGCCTAAAACGGCCGGCAGACCGCCGGCCTCTGCGGCGAGGACCGAGGGGCCCAAATAGATGGCCGAGAAGACCGGCGGTGCCAAAAAGCCTGATCCCACCGGCCCACTGCGCAACGCCTGCAAAACGGTTGCGAGCGCAACTGCGATCATGCCCAGGCTGACGGCGCTGATTGTGACCGCGTGAGGGGCGTTTGCGGCCCGGAACACGATGACGACCATCACAAGATAGATCGAAAGGACGGCGGCGTGTTGCAGCCCCAACGCCAATAGCCGGGGCAACGGCGGCTGCTCATCAACCGTGTAGATGAGGTCTTCTGGTCGCCTGACCACAGACTGTCTTGTCCCGTCCTGTCTTTGGCCTGCATAGGGCCACAGCCCGGCACGCTCTGCCAAGCTGACATCGCCGCGGGTTTGCCGGCCCCTCAGCCGTTCTTGAGGACTCAGGCTGGGCTATGGACGGGATGTGAGCCCCTGGCGTCAGTAGGCGGGTTTGACGGGAAACCATCCAGGTCGCGCGGCATCAAGATAGGCGCCGGTGATGGCATCAATCCGCAGCCCATCCACGCGCGCTTCGTCGACAATGACGCCCAGACCTGGCGCCTCAGGCACACTGAAGGCACCGCGTCTTAGGAGGGGAGGGGCGCTGCTGATGTCGGCGGAAAGGTAGGCGCGTTCGGTATCGATCGCGAGGCTCATGTTCGGGATTGCCGCGGCAAGCTGCACATAGGCAGACTGGCTGAGGGCGAGTTCTGCGCCGGAATGAAGGGTCACAGGAATGCCGTGTGCCTCGCAAACCGCGGCCTGTTTGATCACCTGCCACAACCCTCCCGCCTGGTGGGGGTCGAGCAGGACAACGTCAGCAGCGCCCGCCCGCACGATGTTGCCGACGTCCTGCAAGGTGTAGGCGCTTTCGTCGAGGGCAATCGGTATGGGTTGAGCGGTGCGCAGAGCGGCCGTCCCTGAAAGATCGTCCAGTTCCAGCGGCTGCTCCACATAGGCAGGATCGAAGGGGCGAAGCTTCTCCAGCTGGCGGCGGGCGGTGCCTGGCGTCCATGCACCGTTGACGTCAAGGCGCAGGTCAGCATCGCCGATCGCCTCCCTTGCCGCCTGTGCGAGGGCAATGTCCGAGTGCGCGTCAAAACCGATCTTCACCTTGAACGTGCGATGGCCCGCATCGACAAAGGCCGCGAGACGTTTGCCAAGCTCAGCTGGATCGCGCGTGAAAGTGTAGGCCGCCGCCTCGACATTCTCGCGCCAGCGGCCGCCCCACAACGCCCAGAGCGGTTCGCCCGTGCGCGTGCCGAGCGCGTCCCACATGGCCATTTCCAGCGCGGCAATGGCCATGACGGCTGCGCGCTTGTGGTGGTAGTAGCCTGCGCCAAGCACATGTCTATGAAGGCGCTCAACGTCGCTCACCGCATAGCCGATGCCGGTGTCAGCGACGCGGCGAAAGGCTGCGGGCACGATATCCAGCAGACACAGTGTCTCTCCCCAGCCGACCGTGCCATCCTCTGTGGTCACCTTGCACAAAAGGCGCGTTGTGCCAGAGCGCGCTCCAGAGCCCCACGAGATGGTTTCCGTAAACGGTGCGCAGACGATGGTATGTTCAATGGTTCGTATGCGCATTGGTCTGGCCGATCCTGCGTTGACCTGGAACTTAGTTCCATAATAACGTCGAAAGCCTGAGGAGGCGAGTGTGGTCAGGACGAATTCAAAACGCTACGTGGAGGAGATGGACGACGGCGATGAGGTGGCGGCGGTGCCAGGCACACAAGCCCTCACGCGCGGCCTTCGCCTCCTGGACATGATTGCCGAGAGCCCGACGCCTTTGCGCTTTTCAACCCTCCTGGAAGGGTCGGGCCTTCCTAAGGGAACGCTTCACCGTCTCCTTCAAACGCTTGTTTCTGAACGCTATGTCCGCGTGACCGACAGGGAGGGGCACTACGCGCTTGGCGCGCGGCCCTTCCAGCTTGCCCACCGTGTTTGGGACCAGTTCGATCTGCGCGGGGCTGCGGAGCCGGAGCTTGTTCGTCTCGCCGAACTCACAGGCGAGGCGGTGCGGCTTGGGATCTTCGATGGCGGCCGCGTGCTTTATATCGACCAGCGCGACGTGCCCCGCAATGTGCGCCTTGCCAATGGCGTCGGCTCGCGGGCGGCCGTCCACGCCACAGCGCTCGGCAAGGCGATGGCCGCCCATCTTGACGAGGCGGAACGCAGGCGCCTGATCTCGCGCGCCGACCTTGAAGCATTTACCGAAAGCACGATCGTCAATGGCGGCGATCTCGATCGCATCTTGAACCTGACCAAGGCGCGCGGCTACGCCATCTCTGTTGGCGAGCAGCATGACGATGTCAGCGCGGTCGCCGCCCCCGTGCTCGACCATGCCGCCAGGCCCATCGGTGCCATTGGCGTCGTCGGCCCCTCCTATCGCCTGTCGGAGGACAGCCTTCACGCCCTCGGCCGCGAGGTGATCGAGGCGGCAAGGCGCACTGCCGGCAACATTGGCGAGCTTGCCATGTCGATCGCCATCAATGCGCGCCCACTGGGTTTGGTGAGCGAGGAGGTCACCTGCGCCATCCCCGGGACGGATTTTCTTGCAGAAGGGCCGTTCTGGAACGCTGATGCAGGGCATTTGATCTGGGTGGACATCCTGGCGCCCTTGCTCCTGACGGGCGACCCGCGAACAGCGGAGCGATCGGCCCAGCCAATGCCCGAACTCATCGGCGCTGCCATTCCAAAACGCTCAGGCGGTTATGTGTGCGCCATGGAAACCGGCATCTGGTCGCTGTCCGTCGACGGGGCGTTTTCGCCCATTGCCGAACCCGAGGCCGACCGTCCAGGCAATCGCTTCAACGATGGCAAGTGCGATGCGCGGGGGCGCCTTTGGGTGGGCTCGCTCGCCATCAACACCGAGCCTGGTAAGGGTCAGCTCTGGCGGGTCGATCCCGACGGCGCGGTGCAACTGATGGAACGGGAGATCCACGTCTCAAACGGCCTCGGATGGAGCCCGGACCACAAGACGTTTTATTTCACCGATAGCGGCTGCCGCACGATTTGGGCCTACGATTTCGATCTGGCGGCGGGGAACATCTCCAACAGGCGTGTCTTCGTCACTTTCGGCGAACATGAAGGCGTGCCGGATGGTCTGACGGTGGACGCCGAAGGTGGGGTCTGGACCGCGCTTTGGGACGGTTGGGCGCTGCGCCGCTATACACCTGCAGGCGATCTTGACCGGACCATTGCCTTGCCTGTGCCGCGGCCCACCAGCTGCACTTTCGGCGGCGAAGACCTGACCACGCTGTTCGTCACCACGGCGCGGATCCGCTTGTCAGCGCAACAGCTTGAGGCAGCACCTTTGTCGGGAAGCGTCTTTGCCATCGATGTTGGGGTTCGGGGGCAGACGGACGTGCGCTTTGCCGGCTAGCTGCGCCGGCGACCGGGGCGCCGCACCGCACGATGGGGGGATCACATGGCCGACCTGTTGATTGAAGGTCTTGGCAAGTCTTACGGCGACACTGAGGTCCTCAGCGACATCAATCTTGCTGTCGCCAATGGTGAATTCATGGTCTTCGTCGGTCCGTCCGGCTGCGGCAAGTCCACATTGCTGCGCTTGATCTGCGGCCTTGACGCGGTGAGCGCGGGGACGATTGCGGTGGGCGGCGCCATCGTCAACAACGTGCCGTCGGCAAAGCGCGGCATTGCGATGGTGTTCCAGTCCTACGCCCTTTACCCGCACATGACTGTCGCGGCGAACATGGGCTACGCCCTGCGCCTTGCCAAAACACCGCGTGAGGACATTCGCCGGCGTGTGCAGGCCGCGGCCGAAATCTTGAAGATCGAGGAGCTGTTGTCCCGCAAGCCGCGGCAGTTGTCCGGCGGGCAGCGCCAGAGGGTGGCCATCGGCCGGGCCATTGTGCGCGAGCCTGAGATCTTTTTGTTTGACGAACCTTTGTCAAACCTTGATGCGGCCTTGCGGGTGGACATGCGCATGGAGTTTGCGCGTCTCAAAGAACGGCTCGGCACGACCATGATCTACGTCACCCATGATCAGGTCGAGGCCATGACCCTTGCCGACCGCATTGTCGTGATGAATGCGGGGCGGATCGAGCAGGTGGGCACGCCGCTGGAGCTTTATGAGCGCCCCGCCAACCGTTTCGTGGCTGGTTTCATCGGCAGCCCCAAGATGACGTTTTTGCCCGCGCATGCCGATGGCGAAGGGATCAGCCTGCCAGGCGGACGGCTGGATCACCGCGCCAGCGATGCGGTGGCTGAAATCGGCGTGAGGCCTGAGCACATCGCCCTGCGGCCTTTGAGCGAGGCGACGACCCCTGGCGAACGGCGTGATGGGCGCATTGAAGGGCGCATTGCCGCGACCGAGCATCTTGGCTCCGACACCTTCGCCCATGTGGATGTTGAGGGGCTTGAACGCCCTGTGGTGGTGCGCCTGCCAGGGGCCAAACCCATCCGCGCAGGCGAGGCGGTGGAGCTTTCGTTCGACCACGCACAGGTCTACGCCTTTGATGGTGACGGACGCGCCCTTCCGTGTGAGGCGCCCGAGGCGAAGGCGGCGTGAGCCCACCTGCAACGCCAACCGCCGGTGCCAACCCTTACGCCGGCTTGGAGACCTCCGGCCACCCCGAGTTGACGCCGGTCGCCGTCGAAGAAGCGCACTATCCCTCGCTTGAGGGGAAGGGCGTTCTGATCACAGGCGGCGGGTCGGGGATCGGGATGTACCTTGTGGCCGCCTTTGCGGGGCAGGGCGCACGCACCGCGTTCGTGGACATCGATGAAGCGGCGGGTACCCGCGTTGCAAGGGTGGTCGGTGAGGCCACAGGCAACACACCGGCGTTTTTTCCTTGCGATATCACCGATATTGCCGCGCTCCATGGCGCCATTGATGATGTGCGCGCGTCGTGCGGCCCCTTCACCGGCCTCGTCAACAATGCCGGGAACGACGATCGCCGCCCGTTCGAGGCCTTGACGCCGGACTATTGGGATGAACGCCAGGCGGTCAACCTGCGCCACATGGCGTTCGCCGCCCAGGCCGTGCTGCCCGACATGGTGGCGGCTGGCGGCGGGTCGATCGTCAACCTTGGGTCCAACAGTTGGATGCAAGGGGCGGCGGGGCTGCTCCCTTACACGACGGCAAAGGCGGCCGTTATGGGCCTCACCAAGTCCCTCGCCCGTGAGCTGGGGGAGCGCTGTGTGCGGGTGAATGCCATCGCGCCCGGTTGGATTTTGACGGACCGTCAGGTCTCGCGCGCCCGCAAGATCTACCAGGGAAAGTTTGACGAATACCTGGAGAAGCAGTGTCTGAAGGCATTTCTGCTGCCGCCTGATGTCGCCCGGCTTGCACTGTGGCTGGTCGCCGATGACGCGCGGATGGTAACCGGCCAAAGCTTCGTGGTCGACGGCGGCGTGGTGTGAGGCGTCCGGCGGGCCCGTCGATTGTTGAAACTGTGTTTCAAAACACCTTGCATCGGTGCGAGAGCGTCGGCTACTAATAGATGGAACTAGGTTCCAAGAACGATGGGGAGGAGACACCATGAGCGTTCGCTATGCTCTTAAAGGAGCTGTGGTCGCCCTCGCGATGGGCGTTGCGTCGACCGCTGTGGCCGAACCGGTCGAGTTCATGAGCTGGACGGTGACCGAGGAGACCGGCGAGAAGGTCATCAACGAGATGATCGGCAGCTTCGACGGCGAGGTGGAGGCTCAGGGCTATGCCTGGGGCGACATGAACAAGAACTACGTTCTGCGCGCCCGCTCCAACACGCTTCCCGATGTGGGGCAGACACAGGGCCGCCTTCTGCCCACCATGGCCGCCGCCACGAAACCCCTTGATATGAACGAGGTCGTCGGCCGCGAACGCCTGTTGGAGATGTTCGACGAAGGCTTTCTTGCCGCGGGCGAGGTGGACGGCCGGCAGGTGGGTTTGCCTTGGATTGCAGGCACCATCGGCTGGGTGGCGAACGAAGAGGTTTTGCGCGCGGCCGGGGTAGAGGCCCTTCCCACCACGGTGGAGGAATTCCGCGCAGCCCTCACCGCCGTGCGCGACAACGTCCCCAACGCCGTCCCGTTCGGCATGGCGACCAAGAACCCGAACTCAATCCTCCTCGACTATCTGATCCTGGGGTGGACGTTCGGCGCTGAGCCCATTGGCGAGGATGGCACGCCTGCGGTGAACTCTCCGGAGGCGGTGGCCGCGCTCACCTTCATGACGGAGCTGGTGCAGGAACGCCTTGCTGCGCCTGAGGTGGACCGGCCCGATGCGCGGCGCCTCTTCGGCCAAGGCGCCACGGCGTTCTACATCGATGCGCCTGTGGCGCGCAGTTTCGCCCGCCAGTTCTCAGGCCGGGGCGAGGAGATTGATGCGGCCGTCGTTCCCATGGCCGGCCCTGTCCTGACCGAAGGCGACACGCCGGTCTCCATCCAGTGGGGCCACATTCTGACGGTCCTCGGCGATGACAATGCGAGCGCTGACAGCCCTGCGGTGCGCTTTGTGATGCACCTTTTGTCGGACGATGAACTGGTGCCTTACGCGGTGGGGCAGTCGGTCCTTCCTGCCACCAAAACCGGCCAGGCGAGCGAGGCCGTCCAGTCGGACCAGTACCTTGCGGACTGGGCGGCGGCCGCCATTCAACCGCGGCGCAACACCGTGGCGTCCCTGGAAAATGCCTCAGAGGTTGCGGCGATCATCGGCGAAGAGGTGCAGGCGTCGATCCTCGGTCAGAAGACGCCGCAGGAGGCCGCAGATTCCATGCAGGCGCGGTTGGAAGACGCCGTGCGCTGACCATTCCTTGGTGGGAGACAACACGGAGACGCGATCCATGACAGGCAGCACCGGAACGGCGCGCACCGACCACCCGTTCACACAGGCCGAGATCGACGGCTTTCA
>JBCDCF010000051.1:0-11746 GCA_039182345.1 Pseudomonadota bacterium | reverse complement strand
GCTCTTTGCCTCAGAGACCGCCATTCGCGTGGTGGACGATGCCCTACAGATGTTCGGCGCGCGCGGCTATAGCGATCGCGAACCGCTGGAGCGCATGTATAGGGACGTGCGCATGTTCACCATCGGCGGTGGCACCGCACAGGTTCTGCGCAATCAGATCGCTGGGCGGATCCTCGGCATCAAGACCCCGCAAACCCGCGACGGTTACTTGGCGACCGCCTACAAGCTCGCCGCCGAATAAGGCTTGGTGGACGCTCAACTGCGCTGAAGGCTCCGCCCGTCCATCCCATCACAGGGCCGGCGGAGGTGGGCAAGGATGGTGGGCGCAAGGTCGACGAGCGAGGTCCCTTCGTCCCGCCGTTCACCGGGGCTGAAACCTCGGCCCCTCGCCATCAGAACGGGAGACTGCTCGCGCAGGCCAAGGCCACCGTGCTGGCCAAACCCTATGCCGGGATCCTTTCCACCGCGCGGCTTTGCCACCAGTGCCGCTCCTGGCACGCCATGGCGATTGGCCTCCTCCGAGACCGCCATGGTCACCAAGATCGCAAGGGGTCCGTCAGCGCTCTGCCCCACGTCGCCGAGGGCCTCACCGAAGACCACATGCTGGCTCCAGGGCTGGCGCTCTATGAAGGCGGCGATGGCCTCGGCGCGGTACCGTGCCGCTTCGCTGAGGTAGATCAGTGCAGCCGTCCCGTTTGGCGCGACCGCAAGATCGCGCGCGCCAAGCCCGTCCAAAACGCCGCCGGCGCGCAAAGCTTCTTCCACGTCCACAGCGCCCGTCACTGTTTGATGGCCATGGTCGGACCCGATGATGAGGAGGTCGTCCGCGCCCCGAGCCGCGTCCATCACCATCCCCGCGTGGGCATCGGCCCTGCGCAGCGCCTCGATGTGGTCGGGTGAACCGAGGGCGACGGCGTGCTGTGTTGTGTCGGGATGACCAAGCCACAGAACGCTGAGGGCACAGGCGTGCGCCGCGACGGTCTGCGCAATGAAGCGCACCGTGGTCGCACGGTCGCCATCAAGGTCGGCGCCCACTTCCAGCGCGTCGGGTTCGCCCAGCGGCACGCGGCCGGGGCCAAAACTCCCCGCCCGGTGATAGACGTGGCCGAACCCATCGGGGTCGTGGGCGTAGGCCGCACCCGGTGACACGTTGGAGAAGATGCGCACGCCGCCATGATTTGCCAGCCGCTCCGCCAGCGTGGGGACGGCCAGCGACCGGCCCGTCACACGGCGCTTGTGTTGCAGGAACTCCGGGTGGCCGGCGTCGTGGACCACCAGCGTACCATCTTCGACAAGCGCCATTGTGTTGGCTTCAAGCCCATGTCGTGCAGGCCAGCATCCGGTTGCAACACTTGCCGAGCACACCCGCGTCACCGACGGCACCATGGAGCGGTGGTGCGCGAACGTGGTTGCCTCGTTGGCAAACGCAGCCAGTCGCGGCATCAGCTGCGGCGTGACGAAATCGCGCCGAAGACCGTCGAGGATCACCAGGAAGGCGCGGCCGTTCACCGGAGGACACCGTTCAAGACAAAGTCGAAGATGTCGGCATTGGTGAGGCGGGTTTGCGCGCGCGCCGCGAAGGGAGCGGCCACCGGCTCAGAGATCAGGAAGGGGATTGCCCGCTCACAAAGCCCGCCGTGGGAGCGAAGGCGTGTGCCTGCAAGGGCCGACACATCGTGCTCGCGTGCCCTCGCCCCAAGGGCCACGCCCCTCTCGGCGACAACGGCCAAGTCACCCTCACGGTCAGGCGGAAGGTCAAAGCGCGCACACGCCTCGTCCCGTGTCAGCGAAAGATGCACACCCGGCAGGGCAGCGATGAACGTACGCACAACCTCAAGGTTCACACCTGGTGTACCGTGGACCCGCACGAACCCGCCCAAGGCTCCATGGTGGCGCACGAAAGGATCGGTGATCGGGCAAACCACCGTGAGCGCGCCGACGCCAAACGCCTCGTCCAGCCTATCTCCCAGGAAGAGCACATTGGGCCGCCCGTCCGGATGGGACATGTCCGACATACCGTGGTCGGCCACAATGCCCACAAGGGCGCCATGGGCGAGGAACCTCCCCACCCTGTCATCCACCGCGGCCATGAAGCGATCGGCTTCAGGCGTGCCGGGCGCATGGGCATGCTGCACGTAGTCGGAGAGGGACAGGTACAGGAGGTCAAACCGCTCGCGCTGGAGGAGGCGGACGCCAGCATCAAGCACAAAGAGTGACAGCGCAGCGGAATACCGGTCGGGCAAGGGGGTGCCCACGAGGGCTGCCACGTCCGCAATGCCGTGCTCTTCCACGGTCGTTTCATGGGCAAGTTCAGCGGAAAAGGCGATGCCGCGAAGGCCCGCGCCCAAGGCCTTTCGCAATTTGTCCTTGGCGGTGATGGCCGCCACTCTTGCGCCCGCCTCAGAGAAGGCTGCGAGAATGGTGGGTGCCCGCAGAGGCGCCGCATCCACCATCATGACGGGCGCACCGGTCACAGGATCCAGATAGAAATTGCCAGACACGCCATGGATGGAGGGCGGTGCGCCGGTCACGATGGAGACGTTGTTGGGGTTGGTGAAGGAGGGCATGGCGGCGTCGGCGATGGCGTAAAAGCCGTTCGTCTTCATGCCGATGAGGTTGGGCGCGTTGCCGGCCACCTCCGCTGCGTCGATGTAGGCCGGATCGCAGCCGTCAAAACAGATGACGATGCTCGGCCGTCGCGGCCACGCATAGGTGCGCCCGTTCACCGTCACAGCATCCTTGCCCACAGCGTTCAGCACGCCAGTCTCCTTTCGTTCGTGTGGTGTCGTGGCAGCACCTCTGGTGGTCATGCCGCCGTCCCCCAGCCATGGCGATGGCGCGGGTGACTGGCCGGGATTGCTGCAAGAAGGCGCTTGGTGGCGTCCGCTTTGGGGCGGGCGAAGACGTCCGCCGGCGCGCCGAACTCGACAATTCTTCCCTTGTCCATGACGGCGACCCGTCGGCACGCCTCTCCCACCACCGCGAGGTCATGGGAGATGAGGACGATGGCAACGCCATCACGCAGCGCAATGTCGCGGAAGAGGCTGAGAATGCGGGCCTGGACCGTCATGTCGAGGGCCGAAAGTGCCTCGTCGGCGACAATCAGCCGTGGCGACAGGGCGAGCGCCCTTGCAATAGCAACCCTTTGCTGCTGCCCACCCGACAAGGCATGGGGGAAGACGCTGGCAAACTCTTCCGCCAAGTCCACCCGTGCCATCAATCCTTTGACGGCGTCATGAATGGCACGCCGCGGTTGCCGGGCATGGAGGAGCAATGGCTCGGCAATCAACGTGTGCACCCTGCGCCGCGGATTGAGGGAGGTTGCAGGATCTTGAAAAACCGCCTGTGCCGGCGGCAGGCCGTCCTGCCCTTTTGTGCCGAAAAACCCGATGTGGCCCGCGGCCAAAGGCGCCAGTGACAGGATGGCTCTGCCAAGGGTCGTCTTGCCGGACCCGGATGCGCCCACAAGGCCAACAATCTCGCCCGCATGAACGCGAAAAGACACTTTGGTGAGGGCCACAGTTGTCTGCCGCCGTCCCAGCCTGCCGCTGCGGTAGATGACGCTGACGTCTTCGGCGTCCATCACAGGGGCGCCCGCAGGACGGTCTTCGGCTATTGATCGGGCGCCCGGCATGCGCGGGGCAGCGGCCAGAAGCATGCGGGCGGCCGCGCTTGTGGGTGCGTCGAACACACGGTTGACGGGTCCATTCTCCACCACAGCGCCCCGGTCGAGGACCACGACGCGGTCGGCGAGTTCACTCACCACGCCCATGTCGTGAGTGATGATGAGGATCGTCAGGCCGCGCGCCCGCCCAAGGTCCCGCAAAAGCGCGATGATGTCCGCCTGCAAGGTGACATCGAGCGCTGTGGTCGGCTCATCGGCAATCAAAAGGCGTGGCCGGGCCGCCAGTGCCAATGCCAGGAGTGCGCGCTGGCGCATCCCACCCGAAAGCTCCCCTGGCAGGCTGCGGGCAACGCGCTCGGGATTGTCGAGCCGTACATCGGTGAGAGCGTCTTTGATGCGCGCGGCCATGGTGCGATGGCCAAGGCGCTCGTGTACGGCAATGGCCTCAGCAATCTGCCGGCCGATGGTCTGGATGGGGTTCAGGGCAGCAAGAGGGTCTTGGAAGACAAGCCCCACCTCGCGCCCGGCAAGTTGTCGCCTGGCTTTGGGGGAAAGGGCGAGGAGGTCAACGGTTTTGCCGTCCGCGCAAGTCAGCTCGGCACTGCCTGACAGAACCTCGAGCGAGCCATCCAGAAGCCCTCCGACGGCAAGCGCGATGGTGGATTTGCCGGACCCTGACGCGCCCACCAACGCTACCGCATCCCCCGCCGCACAACTGAAGGACACATCGCGCACGATGGCCGCCCCGCCTGTGCGCGGCGCCACCGTCAACCCGTTGAGGCAAAGATGGCCCGTCATGACAAGCGCGGGTCGATGAGGCGGGCAAGGAGGTCCACCAACGCGTTCACCATCACCACCGACACCGCAAGGATGACAGCAACCGCCTGGATGGCTGGATAGTCCCGACCCAAGACGCTGTCGAGGGCAAGCTTGCCGAGGCCGGGAAGCCCGAACAGCAACTCCATGGTAATGGTGCCACCCACGAGCCCTGCGAGAACAAGCCCCGACAGGGACAACAACACGCTGAGCGAATTGGGCAAAACGTGGCGCCAGATGACAAGGATTGGGCGAATTCCCTTGGCCCTTGCGGTTTTCACGAAGGTGGCGTTCAAGGTCTCCTTCAAGTCCTCGTGGAGGGGCTTGGTGAGCTGGCCAGCAACATCCACGCCCAGGATGATGCTGGCGAGCCAAAGGTTGCCCAGCAAGGGCATCCAGCCCAGCCACAGGACAAACACGAAAATGAGGAGAAGCCCCGCGCAAAAGGTTGGGACGGCAATGGACCAAACGTTCAACGCCTGCACCACGCTCGGCCAGACTGACCGGGGCCACGTCACTGCCGCCACCGCTGCCCCAACCCCCAGGACGAGGCCAATGGTAAAGCTGAGCGCTGCAAGCTGAAGCGTTGTCGGAAGGGCGCGGGCGATGAGGTCGGCCACGGGCCGGTGGTAGCGGATGGACAGGCCAAAGTCGCCTTGTGCCAGTTGACCCACCCACAAGACGAACTGCTGGCCAAGGCTTTGGTTGAGCCCAAGCTCCTGGCGCATCTCCTCCTTCATGGCGTCGGTGAGGCCGCCTTCGATGCCGACCAGATCCACAACGTCGCCAGGCACCACACGCACGAACAGGAAAATCAGGAGCGTGATTCCCACAACGAGCCCTGCGGCGCGCAACAGACCGGCGAGTGCCGCAACCTCCCTCACGACCGGCTTCCCACAAGGCGCCACGGGTCGAAACGGGCACGCAGACGGTCGCCAACAAGGGTAAGGGACAGGGTGAAGAGGGACAGGGCCAACACAGGCGCCAGGACCGCTGTCGGGTTCCGCTCCAGAAACCGGGCGGCCTGGGCAATCATCCGCCCCCAGGTGGGTGTGTCCGGCTCAACCCCAAGGCCGAGGAAGGACAGGACGCTTTCGGTCACAATGCAGCGCGGCAGGATGATAGCCGCCATTGTCACGAACGCGCCGGAGATGTTGGGAAGGATGTGGAAGGAGAGGATCCACCGCTCTGATGCGCCGAACGTGCGCGCGGCTGTCACATAGGTCATACCGTGTTCGCGCCGATAGGTGGCACGCGCCACATGGGCGAAGAACGGCGCGAAGGTGATGCCGAGTGCTAGTGCCACAGGGCCGATCCCCGCGCCGAGCGCCACCACCAGGAGAAGCGCCAGGAGGACGCCGGGCATCGCGCGCACAAGGTCCACCGCGCCGAAAAAGGCAAGCTCGAACGGCCCGCGCACCATGGTGGCGATCAGCCCCAGCACCCCGCCGATGAGAAGGGCGGCAAAAAGCCCCAAAAAACCTGTCCAGAGGCTGAGGCGCGCGCCGACAATCAACCGGGCAAGGACATCGCGCCCCAGGTGATCGGTCCCGAGGGGGAATGCGGCACTCGGCCCCTCGTTGCGCGAAAGAAGGTTCTGCGCAAGGGGGTCTACCCCGACGAGCTGCGGGCCGATGACGGCAGCGGCAACCACCAAAGCGACAAAGCCAACGGGAAGAACGAGAGAAAGGGAAAAGCCGGGGCGACGGACGCCCCGGCGAACCGTCGAAACGCTCAAGCCTCAGTCCGCGGGTTTGAGATGGGTGAAGGCAAGACCGCCGTCCACACGGTTTGGAGACCACGTAAACCCTGTGGTGAACCCGCCCACGTCATCGCGAACACCGAAAGCGTTGGAGGCATGGCCGGCGACGACAGTGTAGTAATTGTCCATGATGTGTTGCCAAGCCTTAAGGTAGATCGCCCGGCGTTCCTGCGCATCCACCGTGGTGACGCCAGCGTTGATCAACGCATCGAGCGCCTCATCCTGGACGCCGCCCCACAATACGGGGTTCGGCCCATCGGACATGAACCGCACGAACCGCAAGAAGATGTCGGCGCGAGGACCTGAGGCCATCGGCGCCAAGTCCCAGTCATAAGCGCCGAGCGCGTTTTGGGCGCCAAGGTCGTCGAGCGCGCGGTGGTTCACATCAAAGCCGAGCTCTTTGACCATTTGCGCGGCGACTTCCGCGTAAGGGGTCTGCCAGGAGACCATCTCCACCGTCACCGTCGACGGGTCGACCCCCTCTTGTGCAAGGATCTCCTTGGCCTGGGTAAGGTTAGGCTTCGCGTGGGCGCCGGACGCATGAAGGTCAGCGTCGTGGTAGAAGTTGCCAGGGATCGCCATCTGGTTGGTCACGATCCCATCCGCGCCGGCGATGAAGTTCATATAGGCGGACTTGTCGAGGGCAAGCGCCACAGCCTCACGGACCTTGAGATTGTCGAAAGGCGGGTTGGGGGAGCGGTTGTTGAAGGACCAGAAGTACCAGGTGGTGTCCTTCAAGAACTGCACGTCGATGGCTTCATCGGCACGCAGTTCGGGCAAAGCATCACGGGAGACGCGAGCCACGTGAAGGTCGCCAGAGCGAAGGGCGAGCGCGTTCTCGTCCGCAGCATCGCGCAGGTCAAAGTGGACAGCATCGAGGTAAGGAAGACCTTCTTGCCAGTAGGCCTCATGCTTGGGAGCAATCAGCTCCACCTGCGGCGTCCACTCACCGAATACGAACGGGCCAGTGCCAATGGGCGTGGTGATGGTGTCGTCCCAGCCCGGCGATTGGGGCGACAGGATCCAGGCCTCTGAAATCAAGGACAGGAAGGCGGCATAGGGCTCTTGCATCTTGACCACGAAGGTGCGGTCGTCAGGGGCCTCGAAACCGTCCACGAGCTTCATGGCGCTGGCGAGCCAGCCTTTGGTGACGTTGGCCTTGATGCGCTCGAAGTTTGCCTTCACGGCGTCGGCGTCCATCACCTCGCCATTGTGGAAGGTGACGCCGTCGCGCAACGTGAAGGTGTAGGCGGTGCCGTCGTCCGTTACCGAGAAGCTTTCGGCAAGCCAGGGTTTGACGGAACCGTCGTCGGCGATGGAGGTGAGCGCCTCGGCATAGGCCTGCTGCACGGCGATCGAGCCCGTGTGGCGGTGCGGGTCAGCGGTGTCGAGGCCGAGCGTTGCAAACCTCAGCGTGCCGCCGTATTGGGGCTCATTGGCCAAAGCCGGGGCGAGCGCGGGTGTGGCCAGCAGAGCCGCCCCTAGGCCCCATGCCACAAGTGTGCGACGTGTGGGTCGAAACATTGATGGTCTCCCGTCCTCTATGTCCCGTGTCCGCGGGTGGGCACCAGCGGTCCTTGAGGCGCCGCGCAGGGCGTTGACCCGTGCCAAAGCGCCAGGTTCGGCTGGACGCGGCGCCTTCAAGCGCACGTCACACGCCGATGGTAGCGTGCAAGATTGCGGGCGTTACAAAAGATGATCACCCCCAATCCATCGTACTTTTGAGTACAACTCGCCAGACTTGGGAGGAAGGGAAATAAATTCTCACAACTGTGAGCAATATTCACATGGGAGATGACACGAAACTGCCGCCCCTCAAGGCGCTCGTTGCTCTGGAGTGCGTCGTCCGGCACCGCAGCGTCAGTCAAGCGGCAGAGGAACTTTGTGTCACCCACGGTGCCGTCAGCAAACAGCTTGCAAGGCTGGGGGACTGGATCGACACGCCCCTATTTTACAACAACCGCAGGGGCATGGCCCCCACCCCTGCCGCGGAGCGCTTGGCGGCCGGCATTCACGATGGCCTGTGTGCCATCAAGGCGGCGCTGGAAGAGATTGACGCGGGCCCGTCCAAGGACGCGATGGTGGACATCATTGCCCCTGCCACCTTCGCCATCTACTGGCTCTTGCCACGTCTACCGCAGCTCCGGCGCAGCATGCCGACCTTGCGCACACAGGTGCGCTACACCCACACCGGCGACCGCTGGCAGGACCTTTCTTTCGACCTTGCCATCCGCCTGCGCCAAGGCGAAGCGCCAGGCTTTGATGAAACGCCACTGTTCCGCGACACGCTCTGCCTGATGGCAGCGCCCGCCCTGGCCACGTCCCTCAAGACCGCCGGCGACATCCGCGCCCTCCCCCTTCTTGAAAGCGAGACGCGGCCTGGCGAACTGGACGCCTGGCTTCGCGCCGCTGGTTTGACCCGCGGCGAAGTCAAACCCGTGGAACGGTTCGAGCACAACTATGTGGCTGTTGAGGCTGCGCTTGCCGGCCAAGGCGCTGTTGTGGCGCCCCGACACGTCCTGGCCGGCCACTGCAGCCGCGGCGCCCTCGCCGTTGCCTGGCCCGCCGTCAGCGTGCCGGGGCCTTCTTATGTGGCCGTCCACGACCCGCGGGCCAAAAACGCACGCGCCGTCCGGGCATGCGCGGCCTACCTTGCTTCCCTGAAACCCTCTTCGCCGGAGGCAGCTGCCGTCGCCGGCCTTGCTGCGGCCAGTGTGTAAAGGCTGAGGGTGGTCACGTCGTGCGCCCTCATCCCAAGCGGCTGCACAAGCCGTGCCGTGACCGCGCCATCGCCGCCAAGGTCGTACTCCACAAGGCCGCACACCTTCTCACCGATGGTGGGTTGCATCGCGTCCGGCAGGATGAAGGAGGTGCCCGGTGCCCACACGAACAGCGTGTCGCCAACCCTGTGCTGGCGAAACTGATGGACATGCCCGCACCCCACAAGGCGCACGCTGTGGCCCGCGATCAATCCGGCGAGACGCGCCCGCGGCACTGAAGGCACATAGCGGTTGGGCGGGTCGGTGGGGGTCTCCTGCACGGTCAGCCACAACGGCTTGTGCAGGAAAAGGGCAATGCGGGGATGGCCGCCGAGCGCTGTTTCAAGCCAGTCCCACTGCTCCGCCTCCTCTTTAAGGCCTGACAGGAAGAGAAGGCTGTTCAGCCCCACAAAGCGCCAGTCGCCACGCTCCTCTACCCAGCGGTCAGAACCGAAGGCATCGTAGAAGGTGTTGAGGTTTGCGATCGTCACCGGCGTTGCGGGCAGATGGCCTCCGTCCGCCAGGTTGTCCCCCACATCGTGATTGCCTGGAAGGGTCAAGACCTCCGCATCGATGGTGCGCAGGCAGTTGGCGGCATAGGCAAGCTCGCCCGGTGCCTTTGGCGCATCGCGGGTGACATCGCCCGTGTGGATCACAAGATCGGGCCGGGCGCGGGCGATGTGGGTCGCAGCCGCCGTGAAGTTCGCCTCCATCTCAACGTGGCCAGGCGACAAGTGGGTGTCACTGATGTGGATCACGCGCATGGGTCCGCCCCCGTCCAGTGTGGTGCGCGGACCCTAGAGCGGCCGTGCGACGCCTCCGTGACGCAACTGTCGTGAAGTCTTCAACGCCCTGTCATCAGTGCGTGGTTCGTTGCGCCAGGATCCGCGGCGGCACGGTGTCGGCGCGCCAATGGAGACTTGCCATGCTCGCGTCGATCAGCCGCCGTGCCGTCTTCGGTCTTCTTGCCGCCATGGGGCTTGCCGGCCCGGCACTTGCAAACGATCCGACCGAGATCACCTTTTACCACTACCAGTCAAGCAACGCCGATGCTTTTCGCGCCATCCTCGATGAGTTCGAGGCGACAAATCCTGACGTGGTGGTCAAAGATATCTTCAAGCAATCGCAACAGATCACAGCTGAGGTCCAGGCCGCACTTGCCGCGGGACGGCCTGTGGACGTGGCCACTGTCATCGGCAAAAACATCATCTTTTTCTTGAACAACACACCGGCGGTGGACATGGCTGCCGCATCGAAAGGCGACACGGCCTGGCTCGATCAATACTTGCCGAATTTCTTGGATCTGGGTCGCAAGGGCGACGCGGTCTACGCCATTCCCCACGCCTATGGCACGCCGATGATCTACTACAACAAGGACATTTTCACCCGCGCCGGCCTCGACCCCGATACACCGCCGAAGACTTGGGCGGAGGTGATGGCAGCCGCCAAGACCATCACCAAAGAGACCGGGATGCCTGGCGTTGCCCACCTGCACGCCTCCATGGGTGACTACGGCACCATGCTGATGGTCACCAACGCCGGTGCCACCTACCTGACAGCGGACGGGACCGAGGCAAAGTTCGACAGCCCTGAAGGAATCGCCATCCTCCAGATCTGGCAGGACATGGCCACCACCGGCGTCATGCCCGTTGCCACCGACAGGGAGTGGAGCGCCGCCTTCCAGGCCGGACAGCTCGGCATGTACATGACCTCATCGGCGGCGCTGAGGGCGTTTGTGAAGGCCGCTGAGGGCAACTTCGCGCTCGGCTTTGCCAACTACCCCACCTTCGACGACAAGCCGCGCAGGGTGAACAATTCCGGCGGCGCCCTGATGCTCTACGCCCCCGAAGGCCCCCGCCGGGAAGCGGCCATGAAGCTCCTGCGCTTCATCAGCCAAAAGGAGATGGCCAACCGCTGGGCGCGGGAGTCCGGCTATATGCCCCTCGTCAAGGACCCACTCGGCGACCCCGCCATGGCCGCCTACGTGGAGAGCTTTCCCTTTGTACGGCCCGTTATTGCCCAAATGGCTGAGACCGTGCCCACGGCCGTGTGGCCGGCCGAGGGCACCCTTGAAGCCCAGACCCACATTCGCGCCATGTTGGACGAACTGTGGGCCGGCGACAGACCCGCTGCCGAAATTGTGCCCGAGGCGGTCGCGCGGGTGAACGAGGCCCTTGCCCCCAACCGCCAGTGACCCTGGCTGTCCCCTCAAAGCGTGCCGCGGCAGCGCAACGTCGCGGAGAAGCTGTTGCCTGGGGTGACCGTCTGGCTCCGTATCTATACTTGGCGCCAACACTGGGATTGCTGGCCCTCTTCGTCTACTGGCCCTTCGTGCACACCTTTGTCCTATCCACCGTCGACTGGAACCTGAACCCCCATCAGCCCACCACCTTCGTTGGACTCGACAACTATGGCGACGTGGTCGGCTCCTCCCTGTTCGCCCATGCCGCGTGGAACACGGTGGTCTACATTGTGGCTTCGATCCCGCTCAAAGTGCTTCTGCCAATCCCTATCGCTCTGTTCATTTGGACGCTCGGATCGGGCGGACACCTCTATCGGGCCATCTTGTTCGTCCCGACGCTGCTCAGCTTCGTGGCAGTGGCCGTGGCGCTGATTTGGATCTTGAACCCCATCTTTGGCTACGCGAAGCAATACCTTGCCATGCTGGGCCTTGCCCTTCCAAACCTTCTAACACGTCCTGACACGGCCATCTGGACCATCATCACCATTTCGGCCTGGAAGGTGCTTGGCTTCAATGTTCTGCTGTACTTGGCAGGGCTAGCG